>JAFGQE010000054.1 GCA_016935835.1 Clostridia bacterium
CCACATGATATATCGGTTTATCATTGCAATTGCTGCATATGATGCCGCTCCCGCAATTATCGGCTTAAGGTATTTCCATGTATATGGCTGAATTTTCTGTTTTCTATACAAAAACGCCAGGGAAATGATTCCTCCGGTAAATGCGGATGCAAGCGTGGCAACTGCGGCTCCGTTGATGCCGCTGCGCGGTATAAGGATCAGGTTTAGAATAATATTGACCGCAAAAGTGATTGATGATGCAATCAGGTTGAATTTGGGATGGCCCGTCATGGCGTTCATCCCGCCGGACGGGCCTGTAATTATACCCGCCAGCGTCCCGAATCCAACCAGAATGAGCGCGGTTCTTCCTGCAATGAATTCAGTTCCGAACAAATGAAGAACGCTTTCACTAAAAAGCATCAGGCCCAGGAAGATGAACAGGCCAGAGGCAAACATCCATCGGGAAACAGCTTGATAAGTCGCTATCATTTCAGCCCTTTTCCCCGCATGATGCAATGATGATACCATGGGATTGAAGAACACATTTGCCAGCACACTGAAAAACGGTATTATCGTACAGACCTGCACGGCTATATTGTAAACCGCCACCTGCCCGGTGCCGATCATATAGCCTATCATTATAATATCCGCCTGTCTGAGAAGCACGTGAATGATTGCAGACATAAAAAGAGGAAGGCCATACCTTATCATCTTGATCTTCTCGGCACCTGCCAATATTCCGGGATTGCCGATCATAGAGTCCCTCGCCTGGTACCACAGGCTGTATGCCAGCACAAAAATATATGAGACATAAGTCGGGATGACAATGCCATGGACATTCTTTATTCCAAAAACGAGGAAAACAACAAGAATTGCCAAAATGCGAACAATATGGTAAAAGATGTTCCTTATGAGCGAATATCTTCCTATTCTTTTCCTCGCCCTGAAAACGGACATTGTCTGTCCATATAGTGTTTCTATGAAAACCAGGGGAGCCATCGCAACCAGCAGCCGGCTGCTTTCCCTTGAATTAAGCAAGTGCTCTGAAATCGGGATTGAAAAAACAATGATCAGCAATGTAAGAAAGGCTGAGATTGCCGAGACAACTATATATGTGAATGAAGCGACGGCAGCCGTTTTTTCCTTTTGTTCAAATTCTTCATGCCTTGGTATGAAGTATAGTGCGGCGTCACCCATGCCAAGCTTCGCAAATCCCATTATAATTGTCAGGAAAGACATTATATAAGTGTATTGTCCGAATATCTCCGCTCCGAACAGGTTTGTTACAAGCGCCGATGAAACGATCAGAAAAAAGTACTTTCCGAGTTCGCCTGAAAATGAAAGAGATGTAAACCGGCCGATGTCCTCCAGATGTGATTCTTTCCTTCCGCCCACCATATCCTCCGCTTTTATAAATTCACCTCATATACTATAACAAAAAACCCGGGTT
Source organism: Clostridia bacterium (assembly GCA_016935835.1). Taxonomy (GTDB): domain Bacteria; phylum Bacillota; class Clostridia; order DUPQ01; family DUPQ01; genus JAFGQE01. The sequence continues at coordinate 1,430 of JAFGQE010000054.1, forward strand.
TTCCACTTCCCCCGGCCGCATCTTTTTCATTTGCCCTTTCAATTATCTTTCCGCCCCTTCTCTGTCAGTGTATAATAACTGTATTATGCGCAAACTTGACAGGGTCCGGGAAGAAGCCCGCAGAATACTTGACGGCGGAAGAGGCAGCCACGATTGGGAGCACACCGAAAGGGTATGCAATATGGCGTTGCATCTGGCTGCTTTTGAGAATGCCGACCCTGAAATAGTCGAAGCAGCGGCCTTGCTTCACGATATCGGCAGACATGAGCAGGATCGCGCATATGGAAAGGTTTCCCATGAAATCCTCAGTTCTGAAATGGCAAGGCCAATCCTTGAGTCCATCGGCTATCAAGAGGATATGATCCTTCGGATTCTACATTGCATTGAGTCCCATCGTTACAGGCAGGGTTCGGCCCCGGGCACGGTGGAAGCCCGGGTCTTGTTCGACGCGGATAAACTTGACGCTATCGGCGCCATAGGAATCGGGAGGGCTTTTGTATTTGCGGGTGAAGTCGGGGCGGCTGTTCATATTCGCAATCTTGACGTTGAAAATACAAAATCATACACCCGGGAGGATACGGCTTACAGGGAATTCAAGGTCAAGCTTGAGAAGATAAAGGACCGCATCTATACTTCCGAGGGAAAAAGGATCGCCGGGGAAAGGCATGAATACATGGTTTCTTTTTTCAAACGACTTGACGGGGAGGCCGAAGGCAGGATATAAAGCCCTTGATATTATGATTAAGAACAAGAAATTCAACGAAACAATCAAACTGTTCACCGCCTTTTTTAAAATCGGCCTTTTCACATTCGGGGGCGGGTATGCGATGCTTCCCATGATTCAGCGCGAAATCACGGGAAAATACAAGTGGGCGACCGAAGAGGAAGTTCTCGATTATTACGCTCTTGGCCAGAGCACTCCCGGGATCATTGCAATAAATACAGCAACTTTCATAGGCTACAAGACTGCGGGGATAGCCGGGGCCATAATGGCGACCCTCGGCATGACTTTGCCTTCGCTGATCATCATAACCGCCCTTTATTCCCTGATAAGCGCATACAGGGAAAATATATATGTGCAGAAAGCCCTGCTTGGAATCAGGGGCGCCGTAATCGCCCTTATCCTTGTTTCAATAGTGAAGATGGGTAAAAAAGCTTTCAAATCCCTCAGTTCCTACTTCTTTGGAATCACCGGATTCCTTCTCCTTCTGGTATTTGGAATTCCTTCCTATGCGATAATAATAGGTGCAATGGCCGGCGCAGCCATATATGCCTTTTTCGTTAAAAGGAGGGCTTTTTGATTTTTCTTGAACTATTTATTAACTTTTTTGCGATCGGCTTGCTCAGCGTAGGCGGAGGCCTTTCAACAATACCCCTTATGACCGAAATACTGACAGCGAAAGGTTGGATGACCGCGGCAGATATCGTCGATATGATTGCAATATCCGAGATGACGCCCGGGCCGATAGGAATAAACATGGCGACATTCGCGGGCAACAGGACAGCCGGAATCGCAGGGGGCATATCTGCAACCGCCGGGCTTGTGGCCCCGTCGATAATCATCATAATCATCGTAGCCCATTTCTACGGAAGGTATAGGAACAATCATTATGCAGATGGGATAATGAAGGTTATCCGCCCGCTTGTAACAGGAATGATTGCCGCAGTCTGCGTGGATCTTGCGCTGATATCGTTGATCAATATACCTGCTTTCCGGGAAACAGGCCTTTTCTTCTCTCTTTTTAATGTTGTACCGATAATAATAGGCATTGTTGTTTTTGTTGCCGGCTATCGTTTTAAGGTTCATCCTGTCATTTTGATTGTATCTTCCGCAATAACAGGTATAATATTACTGTAAAAAATGTATGCGGAATAATTCTGCGAAAACGGACGTGAACCCATGAAAAGTTATCGGAAGGAACTATGGTACAATACAAAGACCCGCCGGGCGCTGTTGAATATAACGGGCGATGTTCGCCGCTGCCTTGATGAGAGCGGTATAAGGGAAGGATTTCTTTTATGCAACGCCATGCATATTACGGCAAGTGTATTTATAAACGATGATGAAAGCGGCCTTCATTCGGATTTTGAAGAATGGCTTGAGAATCTGGCCCCGGAGAAACCATACGACAGATACAGGCACAATGGATATGAGGACAACGCCGACGCTCATTTGAAAAGATCCGTCATGGGCAGGGAGGTTGTCGTGGCAATAACGGACGGACGGCTTGACTTCGGTCCGTGGGAACAGATCTTC
>JAFGQE010000055.1 GCA_016935835.1 Clostridia bacterium
CGGCGCAGGGATATCCCCGGCCGACCAATTCAACGAACAGCCGGCGGCTAGGAACGAAACAAACATGAGCAGTATGGCGAGTAATTTCCTAAGCTTAAGCATACATGGATTATAGCACATGAAAAGAGGCCGGGAAATGACAATAAAAGACAATCATCGTCATAACAACTGTTTAAAACAGTCATAATTAATGCAAATATTAACAAAATTAATAAAAAGATTAAATATTATTAAAAATTTTTAATAAAATGCTTGACAATGTAAATGCGGGATATTATAATCTGCATGTAAATCAGCAAACTATCCCTGGGATGATTTATCGAAAATCTTGAATGTGGGGAGAACAATAATGAGAAGATGGATGAAATCAGTTAATGGAAAAAATGGAAGCGGTGAACAGGCGGGTCATGAAATGGCTGAACTGGAGGATTGCAAGAGAACAGTGATGCTGATATCGGCTCTTCGATGAAGGGCGGAGCGGAGCCTCTTTGAGGAAACAGGGAGATGATCTAAGTGAAAAGAAATTACAGGATTGAAAAAAAATCGTATTGGGACAAGAGGGATTTGAAGGCCAGGATCGAAGAACTCGAAAGAATCAAAAGCGAGGCGCTGGTTATCCAAAGACCGATGATGTGACGAACGGATATCCGATGCAGACGGGCAACGGCGGCCTGAACCCGAATAGAGCAGTGGAATCAAGGGTATGGCCGACATAACGAAATATTATAAATAATATATGGACAAACAAGGAGGATACAAAATGGCTAAGTATAAGGCACCGGGCAAATGCCCCGTATGCAGCGGGGAACTGGCGATAACCAAGCTGACCTGCAGCCAGTGCGGCAGCGAGATCACGGGATACTTTGAAGGATGCAAATTCTGTTCACTGTCGGATGCGGACAAATACTTCATCGAGATATTCATCAAGAACCGGGGCAGCATCAAGGAAGTGGAGAAAGAGATGGGGATATCGTATCCGACGGTGCGGGGAAGGCTTGATGATGTGATCAGGGCCATGGGATACCGGCCCGCCGACATAGAGCCTGAAGTTGATAACTCTGATATTTTGAAAAAGCTGGAGGACGGCGAAATAACGGCCAGGGAAGCAACCGAGCTTATTAAAGAAAGGAAGAAAGGTGTTTGAGATGGATGAAAGACAGAAAATCCTGAAGATGGTGGAAGACGGAAAGATTACGGCGCAGGATGCGATTGAGCTGCTTGACGCCCTGGGCCGTGATGAAAAACCGGCGGATGGGCCGGCAGTAAAAACGCCGGGCAGGAAGAAGATGCTGAGAGTCCGGATAGACGCGGGAGAAAAGGGTTCCGGCAAGGGCAGGGCGAAGGTGAACGTGAATCTGCCCTTGAGCGTGGCGAAGAAGCTTACCAGCCTTTCCAAGGTCATACCGGAAGAAGCCAGGAGCGAAATGGAAAAGGGCGGCTTCAATATTGACGACCTCAATCTGGCGGAACTGCTTGAGGCCATAGAAAACGGCGAAATGGATGAAAGCATCGTCGACATCGAGGCGAATGACGATGGGGATGGATCCGGCGCCACGGTAAAGATCTATGTTGACTAGAGGATACTGGCTGATAGTCCATGTAAGGATAAAAAAATTCAGGCTCTGGCTGCCGATGCCGCTGTATGTCCTGAGTGAACTCATTTGGCAGATAGTGGAGCTTGCCGAACTGTTCGGATGGGCTTCCGCCAGATTCAGGAAATACAGGAAGGCGGTTCCGGTACTGATGGATTTCATTGAAAGCATCGGCGGCGGCGGGAGATATGACCTTGTTGAGATAGAAGCCGACGGCGGGGACGGGAACAGGGTAATGATATCCGTGAAAGTAAGGTGAAGAGATGGGAAAGCTTATATTGAGGACGGCCGCGTATTTTGCGGTGATAATGATATTTTCGCTATTGTTTGATAAGGTTTCGGGACCTGCGGGCCTTCTGTTGCTGGGCGCATTCATACTGGCGCTTGCAAACACGATAATCAGGCCGTTGCTGACGGTGTTTGCGCTGCCGGTGAATCTCCTGACGCTTGGAATAGCAAGCATTTTTGTGAACATGCTGACTATCCTGATCAGCGATGCGATCGTGGGCGGGATCAGCATCCTGGGATTCTGGATCCATATGCTGATGGCTGTCGCTGTAATGCTGACCGACATCTTGGTAAGGAAATCGCGAAAAGGAATTGCAAGAAGCAGGGTTTATGGTTTTTGATTCCGGCAAACCGGGTAAACATAATGCGATAGGAGATGATTTGTATGAGAAGACATAGAAATTCAAGATCATATCGGTACGGGGACGGCGTGGCCGCGCTTCGTAAAAAGGAGCAAATGGATTCGGACATTGACCTTACGCTGATGTTTACGAACTTCCTGCATTAAAAATGAAACGGTCCGAAAGGGCCGTTTTTTTAATTATAATTTCGACGGACGTTATCCGGTCCGAGACAAAGGTTTTGCCCGGGCTGGCATAACATCCGTATTTATGCCCTGGGGTTGTAATTGCCTTTGCCGCATGTTATAATTTCTCACAATAAAGGCTGGGAAAAAGAGGAGTAGTTTCCGGGATTTCGGACAGAGAGGGACGCCGTGGCTGAAAGCATCCCGCGGATGAAGGAAATGAAGTTCGCTTTGGAGCCGCTGTCTGAAGGATGAGTCTTGTAGGATGCGCCGGGTGGAACCGTTATGAATCCAGGCATTGAAAGATGCGCAGAGTGTTCGTTTTAACGAAAAAACGGGTGGTACCGCGGAGCTTGCCTTCGTCCCTTTGGGATGAAGGTTTTTTATTGCGTCCGTTTGGTTTGACACAGAGCGGGTGTATAATTGGGGAGTGCTGGATAACAAGACATTTTCAAGTTCCTCAGCAAGCATAATTGGAAATGCAATCCAAAGGATTCGAAAGGGGTTTCAAAATGGAACAGAGGCTTAGGGGGATACTCGAAGACGCCATGGCCGAGATGAGCGGAATAACCGACGGCAGGACTCTTGAGGAAGCCAGGGTCAGGTATCTTGGAAAGAAGGGCAGGCTGACCGAGGTTCTTAGAGGAATGGGGGCGCTGGGGGCCGATGAACGCCCGGTAATAGGCAAGCTTGCAAATGAAGTGCGTGAAAAAATTGAGGCCATGTTCGGGTCCGTGGCGGAGAAGGTTGAAAAGGCGGCTCTGGCCGAGAAGCTGGGCAAGGAAAAGCTGGATGTCACCATACCAGGCAGACGCAGGAAGATTGGCAAAAAGCATCCCCTGACACAGGCGATCGAGGAGATGGAGGAAATATTCATCGGCCTTGGATATGAAATCGCCGAAGGTCCGGAGATAGAAACCGTCTATCATAATTTCGACGCGCTGAACACTGAGGAGAACCATCCTTCAAGGGATGAACAGGATACATTCTATATATCGGATAACGTCGTGCTCAGGACACAGACCTCCCCGGTTCAGATAAGGGTCATGAAAAGCACCCCGCCGCCGATCAGGATAATCTGTCCGGGAAGGGTGTACCGCGCCGACACCGTGGATGCGACGCACTCGCCCGTATTCCACCAGATAGAGGGGCTTGTCATAGACAAGGGCGTTACGATGGGCGACCTGATAGGCACGCTCAGGCTGTTCGCCAAGAATCTCTTCGGGGAGAAGACGGAAATTCGGCTCAGGCCGCATCATTTCCCGTTTACAGAGCCAAGCGCCGAGGTTGATGTCTCTTGCTGGGTTTGCGAAGGGACCGGGTGCAGGGTATGCAAAGGCGAAGGATGGATAGAGATCCTTGGCGCCGGCATGGTCCATCCGAATGTATTGAAGGCATGCGGCATCGACCCGGAGGAATACAGCGGCTTCGCCTTCGGCATGGGCGTGGAGAGGGCCGCGATGGGCAGGCACAATATAAGCGACATGAGGCTTCTGTTTGAAAACGACCTGCGTTTTCTGAGTCAGTTCTAGACTAACTATATGAAGTCAAGCAGTAATTGATAGAATTCTCTAAAAAGAGAAAAGCACTGGGAAAGTGCATTGTACCTTGAAAAG
>JAFGQE010000056.1 GCA_016935835.1 Clostridia bacterium
GACGATGAGAAGGCGCAAAATCCAGATTGAATTCAATCAAAGGAACAACATTACGCCCGCAAGCATAATCAAGCAGGTAAGGGACAGGATAGAGACAGTGGTCAAGGACGAAGGGGAGAATTACGGTCCGGACGGAATCAGAAACATAAAGAACATTGGCTCCGAGATAAAGAGACTTGAGATGCTTATGGAAAAATCCGCCGCGCACCTTGAGTTCGAGGCGGCTGCAAGATACAGGGACGAAATCAAAAAGCTAAGGAAGCTGAAAAGCGGAGGCATGTGATGATTTACAATGACGCCGAGTTTTTCAATGCGGAGAGGGTCATTGAAAAAGAAGGTATTCCGGGTGTTATCCTTAACCGTTACAGCAGGAAGGCCGTCGACGGCCTTGACACCGGTGAGGACAGGAGGGGGGCGGTCACCCAGGCATACGGCAACGAGATTGAAATCAGATTTGTCGCGGAGAAGGATTCAGTTGATATTCATCTTGGCGCCTATGACAAGGACGGATATGTCAGCATCAGCAACGGCGATTACCATAATTCCGTCGCCTATCTGCCGCAGGACGGGATAACGCGCATACGCCTTGAAAGACATCCAAGGCTCAGGCTGCTCGGCGATGTCGGGCCTGAAAGATTCTCCCGCGAGGTCTGGAGGATTACATATCTCAAGAGATTCACACCCGTGTTCGCAGGCATAGACGGCATGGGCGGAAGCATCAGGCCGCCCTCTCCGGATGAGATACCCTCGAAAACAATGCTTGCCTACGGTTCGTCGATAACTTTCGGCGCGGGAACGGGACCGATGTCGGTGCTTACGCATATGCAGATCCTCGCTCAGAAACTGGGCATACAGGTAATGAACAAAAGCATGCCCGGAAGCTGTTTCTGCGAATTTTCGCTGGGGGATTATCTTAGCGGAATACCCGCCGATTACTATTTCTACGAGCTCGGGGGAAACATGAGGCTGCGCTACAGTCCCGGGGTATTCGCAAAAAGGGCGGAATACCTGGTTTCCAAGACGAGGGAAAGGAATCCCGGGGCGCCGATAATACTTCTCACCGTGTATCCGTTGCTCAAGAGCATACCGGACGAGGACCACGGCAAGGCGGCGGCGGTGATCGGGAAATATGACGAGACCCTCCATATGCTTTCCCGGAAATACAAAAACATACACATGATTGACAGCGCCGGCATTCTGAGCGACCCGAGGATGCTGAGCTTCGACGGACTCCATCCATCGGGATACGGGAACATCGAGATGGCCGCCAACCTGTATGAAAAGCTTAAAAATATAATATAAGGGTGTTTTCCTGTTGTCAAAGCAAGTCCCTTAATATATCATAAAAACAAATAAAGACAGGGGGAAAAACCATGGAAAAAATCAAGGTCGGGTTGTTCGGGATAAACGGGCATCAGATACACGAACTATTAGCGGACAACGCCCGCGCATGCTGTGGGGCAGTTGCAAAAATCAGCAAGGAATTGCTGCCTGAGGCAATTCAAAAGGACGCATCGGTTAAATATTACGATACGATAGATGAAATGACAGCTGACGAAAGCATCGATGTCATATCGCTTTGCTCGCCGATAAGAAAGGACCAGGAGGAACAGGCGTTGAAGGCCATGAAGGCGGGCAAGCACATATACATAGAGAAACCTGCCGCATTCACCGAGGAAAAGCTTGACGAGCTGATCGCAGTGGCAAGGGAAAACAAGGTTTCGTTCCACGAAATGGCCGGAACCTGCTTCGAGGAGCCCTTCATGACGATGAAGGACATCGTGAAGTCGGGAATCCTGGGCGAGATAGTCCAGGTTTACGCGCAGAAATCATATCCGTACCATGACCGCAGGCCCCAGGACGACGAGACCGACGGAGGACTCATCAGGTGGATAGGAGTTCACGCGACTCGTTTCATAGAACATACGACGGGCATACATATTGACAAGATATATTCGGTCGAGACTTCTCATGCAAACCCTGTCAAGGGCGGGGGCATGTGCACGGCCGCCAGCGTGATGATGACGCTTGAAAACGGCGCCGTAGGCTCGATGAACCTGAATTACCTGAATCACAGGACGATAGGGGCATGGGGAAACGAGCATCTGAGGATATGGGGCACGGACGGTTTCGTCGAGACCACGGACGGGCTGCAGAGGACAAGGCTGGTCCTTAAGGACAGGGACGCGGGTCCGCTTGAGCTTAAGCATGAGAACCGCGACTATTTCGAATATATGCTTGATGAGATAATCGACGGCAAGGAAATGCCTATAAGCCTGGAGGACGAGCTGCATCCGCTGAGGGCTGTCATAAGGGCGAAGAATAACGTTATTGAGAAGGTGAAATAGCATGAAAGTTGTATTGATTGGAATAAGGGGCTATGCAAAGGTGTTCATGGATGCGATGTTCGCGAACAAACCGGGAGAGGATTTTGAGTTTTCCGGGTTCATATATCCAAAGGGAAGGACGAGCCCGATTCCTCAGGAGCTTATCGACCGCAATATAAAGCAGTATGATTCGCTTGATGAATATTATGAGAACGACACGGCGGACCTTGTGATAATATCGTCGCCGATACAGCTTCATGTATCGCAGACGATACAGGCGCTGGAAAACGGATCCAATGTGCTTTGCGAGAAGCCGATCGCGGCCACCATACAGGATGCCCTCCTGATGGAGGAAGCATCCCGCCGGACGGGGAAATTCGTCGCAGTTGGATTCCAGTGGTCGTTCTGCGAACCGATACTGAGCCTTAAAAGGGATATGATTGCGGGCGTATACGGCAAGCCGCTTAGCTGCAAGACCGTCGTGCAATGGCCGAGAAGCGAGAGATACTACCACCGCAGCAGCTGGGCCGGGAAAATCAAGAATGAGGACGGGGACTGGATTCTCGACAGCGTCGCCAATAATGCCACGGCTCATTTCCTTCACAATATGTTCTTCCTCCTGGGAGAGGAAACAGGAAGCAGCGCCTATCCCGCACAGATTGATGCGGAGATATACAGGGCGAACGACATAGAGAATTATGATACGTTCATGGGAAGGATCAGGACCGTAAGCGGCGTAGACATGCTGTTTCTTGCAAGCCATGCAGTTCCCGAGAACATCCACCCCGTGTTCGAATTCAACTTTGAAAGAGGAAAGGTCACATTCGATTTCGCCAGGGACAGCCTGATACACGGAGTGACGGCGGACGGAGTCGAAAAGATATACGGAAACCCGTTCGAGGACGAAATGAGGAAGATCTTCACGGCAATAAAGGCTATACGGGGAGAAACCGGAATACCATGCGACATACTGGCCGCATGTCCTCAGCTCATCACGATTAATGCGGTTTCCGAGCATTGCGATATAAGCGATTTCCCCGGGGAATTCATTGTCAGGCAGCCCCTGGAGGAGCCGGGATTGGAAACGACCCTGGTTTATGTCAAGGGTCTGAAGGAAGCGCTGATTGAATGCTACAATGACGAAAAGCTGCCATCGGAGAAGGGATATCCGTGGGCCAGGTCCTGCGGGGCATTCGAGGTCAAAGATTATACCGAATTCAAGGGCGTAAGGTAATGGAGGTCATTCATATACGGACCACCGGAAAGTCGTGCATGATTGACATAACCGGTCAGGTCAGGGAAATCATTGCGGCCGGCGGGATGCAAAACGGCATCGCCGTTGTGTTTGCACCCCATACGACAGCCGGGATAACCATCAACGAGAATGCGGACCCGGATGTCAGGGCCGATATACTGATGAAGCTTGGAAGGATGGTTCCGGATGAAGCGGACTACAGGCACTCTGAAGGCAATTCCCCGGCACATGTGAAAGCCCTGCTGACGGGGGCGTCCGTGAGTGTTATTGTTTCAGAAAGCCGGCTTTTGCTGGGTACATGGCAGGGAATATACTTTTGCGAATACGATGGACCGAGGGACAGGAAGGTCTATGTCGAGTTAATTGAAAGGAGGATCAGCCATGCTTGAAATGATGAGGAGCCGAAGAAGCATAAGGAAATTCGAGGATAAGCCCGTGGAAAAGGAAAAGCTTGATGTGATAATCGAATGCGCGCTGAGGTCTCCGTCATCCATGGGCAAGAGACCCTGGAAGATATGGACGGTGAAGGACCGGGCGGATCTTGAAAAAATGTCCAAGGCAAAGCCGCATGGACTGGATTTCGTCGCAAAGGCCCCGGTTGCGTTCATTGTAGCAGGTTATCCGGATGCCGCTGATGTTTGGATTGAGGACTGCTCGATAGTATCCATAGTTTTGCAGCTCGAGGCGGAGATGCTGGGCCTGGGGTCCTGCTGGGGGCAGATACGCAGGCGCATGTACGATGAAAACACTTCGTCATCCGATTACCTTAAGTCAGCCATGGGGCTGGATGCCGACTGCGAGGTCCTGAGCATCATAGCCATCGGCTACAAGGCCGAGGAAAAGAAGGGGCATTCGGGGATTCCTTCTGAAAAAGTCATTATTAAATAAAAAATAATAGTAAGCATAGAGGTGTGAAATGTATTTTCCGCAAAAGCATTGTGAGAAAATCCTGGGCGAGCTGGATGCACTGCGATTCCGCAGAATGATTGAAATTACCGGCATACGGTATTTGAAGGGCAATACGGAAGGAAAAGAAGGCATTGCGATGGACGACCCTTCCATGGAGCCGTATAAACCCGGTGATGCCTGGGGCCTTGACCGGGATAATTATCTGTTCCGGGCCGAATTCACGGTCCCCGCCGAACTGGATGGAGAGACCCTGCTGCTGATGGTGGAGACATCCGAGTACGGCAATGTCGACCCAAGAATCCCCGGGGGCGGGCTGAAATGGAATATCCATAAAAACCCCCAGTTCCTGATGTTCCAAAACGGCGAGCCCTGGCATGGCATAGACAAGAACCACAACTGCCCCGTAATAACCCATTATGCGGCCGAAGGTGAAAAATTCAGTTTCGCACTGGATGGTTTTCCAGGGATGGCCAAGGGCAGCCTGCAGCTGTTCCTTAAGATCGCCGTACTTGACCGGGATATCGACAGGCTTTATTTCAACCTGAAGGTTCCGCTGGATGTGGCGGACAGGATTGACGACGGGAAAACAATTGCGGATATACTGGGCTTTGCGGAAAAAGCGGTGAACATGCTTGACATGAGGAAACCATATTCCGATGAGTTCAACGCCTCGGTTGCACAAGCCAACGATTATCTTGAAACCGAATTCTACGGAAGGTTCTGCGGGGATTATAACGCGACGGTCAGCGGCATAGGCCATACCCACATCGATGTTGCATGGCTCTGGCCGCTCGCCCAGACAAGGCAAAAGGCCGCGAGAAGCTTTTCGACCGTCCTGAACCTCATGAAGGATTACCCCGAGTATCTGTTCATGTCCAGCCAGCCTCAGCTTTATGATTTTGTAAAGAAGGACAAACCCGGCATATATGAGAAAATAAAGGAACGCATTGCCGAGGGCAGGTGGGAACCCGAGGGCGGCATGTGGCTCGAGGCCGACTGCAACATCACGGGAGGCGAATCATTCGTCCGCCAGCTGTTGTTTGGAACGAGATTCTTCAAGGAAGAGTTCAACGCCGAATGCAAGGTGCTCTGGCTTCCCGATGTATTCGGCTACAGCGCGGCGCTTCCGCAGATCCTGAGGAAATCCGGCATCGAATATTTCATGACCACTAAGATATTCTGGAACGAATACAACAGGTTCCCATATGAAACATTCCTGTGGGAAGGGATGGACGGATCAACGGTGCTGTCGCATTTCATAACCGCGACAGATACCCGCCAGAAAGTCCGCACATACGGCTCGACCTATAACGCGAGGCTTTCAACCGCCCATGTAAAGGGTGCATGGGACAATTACAACCAGAAGGAAATAAATGACGATGTCCTCATATCATTCGGCTACGGCGACGGCGGCGGCGGCCCCACAAGGGAGATGCTGGAGGAAGGCAGGCGGCTTGCCATGGGCGTTCCGGGATGCCCGAAGTTCGAAATGAAGAAATCACGCAATTTCTTCGAGCAGCTTGACGAAAGGGTGAGGAACAATCCGAGGCTTCCCAAATGGGTGGGGGAGCTGTACCTTGAATATCACAGGGGAACATACACGTCGGTGGGAAAAAACAAATGGTACAACAGGAAGTGCGAGTTCCTTCTCCGGGACGTCGAGCTGTTTTCACAAATGGCGGCCTCGGCGGGGCTGATGGAATATCCCCGCGAAAGCATAAATTCCTGCTGGGAGACGGTTCTTTTGAATCAGTTCCATGACATACTCCCGGGCTCATCGATCGCAGAGGTGTATGAGGAATCACAGGCGCAGTATTCAAAGGTGATGGAGTCGCTCGATGAAATGCTTGACGAATCGCTGGCCCTGCTGGCCGGGAATGCAGCGTCAGGGGAAGACAAATGCGTGGTTTTCAACCAGCTGTCGCATGAAAGGCATGACGAGGCATGCATCCGGACCGAAGCGAATTTCACACATGCGGTGTCGCCGGGTGGGGAAATGGTGCCAGGCCAAATAATCGAAAGGGACGGCCTGCGTAATTTTGTATTCCCTGCCAGGGTGCCTTCGATGGGTTACTCCATATATAAGCTGGTCGAGGATGTCCCTGCGCGTGGAGGCATGTACGCCGGCGCCGACGGACTTGAAAATGATTTCATCAAGCTGATGTTTGATGTTGAGATGAACATTGTCTCGATATATGACAAATGCAACAGGCGCGAGCTGGTAAAGGCAGGCGAAAGGGCGAATCAGCTCATTGCTTTCGAGGACAAGCCCATCAACTGGGACGCATGGGACATCAACATATACTACAATGACAAGAAGTGGGAGATAAATGATGTCGAGAGCGTGGAAATCGTGGGGCAGGGACCTGTTGCGGCGGGTGTAAGGGTCCGGCGGAGATTCCTCGATTCAACGATAGAACAGACAATTGTCCTTCATTCATTCAGCAGCCGCATTGACTTCGATACGCGCATCGACTGGCACAACGACCATATTCTTTTAAAAGCTGCGTTCCCGATGGATATTCACACCGCAAAGGCTTCGTATGAAATTCAGTATGGGAATGTCGAGAGACCCACCCACTGGAATACCAGCTGGGATTACGCGAGGTTCGAGGTGTGCGCGCACAAATGGGCGGATATATCCGAAGACGGTTTCGGCGTCAGCCTTATGAACGACTGCAAGTACGGCCATGACATCAAGGATTCGGTCATGCGGCTCACGCTGCTGAAATCAGCTACTTTGCCAAGCCCCGTCGCCGATGAAGGATTGCATCAGATGGTTTATTCAATAATGCCCCATGCGGGCGGTTTCAGGGAAGGCGGAACGGTCGGAGCGGCGTATGAGCTTAATTGCCCGCTGCATTCGGTTCTTGTTTCGGGCGGGGATGATGCCCTCGGACAGGACATGTCTTTTGCGTCGATTGACAAAAAGAATATTGTCATAGAGGCGGTCAAGCGTGCCGAGGACAGCGACGATATATTGGTAAGGCTGTACGAGTGCTTTGGACAGAGAACAGAGGCGAAGCTTTCCGCGGCGCATGAAATAACCGATGCATATGAATGCGACCTGATGGAAAACCGGATTGAAACCCTGGCTCATGATGATCATTCGCTGGCATTTACGATAAAACCCTATGAAATAAAGACCTTCATGCTGAAGTTTTAGACAGTTCCCGCAACAGCCTGGGGGAAGGCATTGCCCATTGTTCCGGAATATAATTGAAAAGCCCTGAAATTGCACCGGGCCGTTTCAGGGCTTTTTTGACTATATTTTCAATATATGGGATTACAATGAACCAAGTTTCATGAAAAACGCCGGATCTTCGTCAAACGGCAGGTTTGCAGCCGGTACCTAGATTCCCGTAAGGTCCAGGTCGGTAAGATTGTATTCCCTGATCAAACGAATCAATTTTATGGCGTACTGCGGATCCGTGGCATAGCCTGCATGCTTTATCGCCCATGCCCCGAGGATGCCGTCATACATGACATCGCGAAAACCGGAGTACCTTGAGAGCGTCAGGAGGAAGCTCTTGTGGTCTTCCCAACCCTCCTCGACCGCATTGTATGCCCTGAAATTGGCGTCTATCCGGTATGTTATGCCGTTGTATACCTCCCAGGTGTTGGAAACGACATACCCATTGGTGCCGGTTCCCTTTATTCCAAAAAGATTGTTTGAGAATTTGCCGGTATATTTGTCGACCGGTACGCTCTGGCCCCATCCGGTCTCAAGTATGGCCTGCGCCGTCTGCAATGCCGCCGACATCCCCGTCTTTTTCATAGATTCGACGGCGAACGCCGATGCGAACTCAAGGAATTTTTCCTGGACGATTATGGGTTTTGGCCCGTAGACCGTGCCGTTGTATATCGTGAAGCTGATTTTCTCGCTGAGAATTGTCTTCCCTTGATATGTGGATTCCGCCTGTATCGTGGTTGCGCCGTCATTCTTAGCTATCGAGGTGAACAGGAAATCGGCGGCGGGCGACGCGACGGGCCCAAGATAACGGACCGCCCCGGTCCTGACATCCGTCAATATATACCGGGTGCTTTCGGGCTTTATATTGCTCTTAATCGAGAGGCTGGCGGAAGAGGATAGCACCTGGCTGGGTCCTATTCCCCTGAATATGATCCTCGGGCTTCCGTCCACGGTAACCCTGACCATTGGGCTTTGGTGAGTCATCCCCGATGTGTCCGTGACCCTGACGAACAAATCCTTTTCCCCGGAGTCGGCGGGCCCGGGGAACCATTCATAGCTGCCGTACGGGATTGTCGCAAGCACCGAAATCCTGCCGGTCTGGACATCCCTGACCAAAAACTCGGTTTCGTTGACATCAAAATTCCTGGATGCTATCAGCGAAACGGGTTTGCTGACAGTCATTCCTTCGGAAACACCTGCAAGGGCCAGCTTTCGCAAAACGGAAACCACAAGGGGCTGCGGGATGCTTTCATATGGATTTCCGAACGAGTCATAGGCTGTTGCCTTTATAGTGCAGACCCCGTTCTGTTCCATCGACGGCGTCCATGAGATCGATCCGGCCGGATCACGTTTGTCAAATGTCTGCACTTTTCCTGTCTGGGAATTCTCAATTTCATATTTTACATAGTATGC
>JAFGQE010000057.1 GCA_016935835.1 Clostridia bacterium
GCAAGGATGCCCGCCTCGCCTATGGCCAGCGATTTTCCGCTCATGAGGCTCATTGCGGCGACATCCCCGAAGGTCCCTGTCTTCCTGCCTTTATACAAGCCCCCCTGCGCATGGGAAACGTCCTCGATCACCCTGACATTCCGCCTTTTTGCAATCTCCATTATCCTGTCCATGTCGGCAGGATGCCCGGTATAATGCACGACAACAATGGCCTTGGTCCTTGGCCCGATCCTGTGCTCGATGTCCGCGGGATCGATGCACAGCGTATCCTTGTCGACATTAGCAAACACAATGGTCGCGCCCAGGGAATACGCCTGCAGTCCCGAAGCCCAGTATGTGACGGTCGGGCATATTATCTCATCGCCGACGCCAACCTTGCATCCGAACATGGCGCTCTGTATGGCCGCCGTGCCCGTTGAGAACCCGAGCGTGTAATCAAGTCCCTGCCATTTTGCGAATTCCTCTTCAAACTTCCTCGTGACATCGGTTCCGGACATTGAACCTTTCCGAAGGACGTCAAGAACCGCCTCCTCATCTTCCCTGGTTATTATCGGCCAGGTGAACAAATCCCCCGGATCCTTTGAAACGGCTTTCCTTCCGCCGAATATGGCAAGCTCAGACATAATTCATCTCCTTAGAAATTAATAAATCAATTATATATGAATGAAACGGCATATCTTAGCCGATAATGAGATTTTTTTAGCTTATTTGATTAATATTTGCAAAGACGGGCCTCGTCACGCCTTGACGGACATCCTGTATATGAGTGCGATTCCCAGGACTGAAAAACCTGCGATCCCAAGCACGCCGATTGTACCGGACCTGAATATAATTTCATAAAGCAACATGAACGCCGGGACAATATAAACAGCGGTTGCCCAGAACGATACCGAAGCCGGCTTATATGCCGCCGCCCAGAAGAAAATCGACGCCATGAACAGCGCCGCCAAAATCAGCAAAGCACCCATGTCCCTGAATTCAGGCATTTTGAATCCCGACTGCAAAAACATCGCGGCGGTAGAAATGACAACACCGGCAGTCACGTATATATATACATTCACATGCGTTATGGTCCGCGTCCTGGCTGATATGAGGCTGAACATGGACCAGCAGGCCGAGGCTCCCAGAATAAGCAGAAACCCATTGGCGGAAAATTGCACATCCGAACGTCCCGCAATGAAAATACAAGCCGCGCCGCCCGCTGCAACGATGACCGCAAGTATTTTCCCGGGACTCAGTTTTTCCTTTGACATTGCGGGAAGCAATGCAATGGTAATCAGCGGCGTGAGAAAAACGAACGCAATCGCATTGCCGGCGCCCATCCCCGACGCACCGGCCGCAAAAAGATATATTCCCGCCATAAGGAATGCCGCTGCAAGGACGGATATAAAGAAGCTCCCCGAGGATTTGTTCCTCGACCAGAAACGGATAATGAAAAATATAACGTTCATCGGAAAGAATATCAATGCGAATATCCAGAATACAAGCCTGTATGTGTCCATCCCGGCCGGCAATCCGGGCAGTATTTTTGCAATCGCCGTCATACAGGATGCAAAACACACAACAAACAGTAAAGCCGTAAGTTTTTTACCCATCGCTGCCACTCCTTGCATTCCACAGGTCCGCCTTTAATCCGCCGTGCTTACCTGACGGCGTCGAAGGCCTTGAGCATCTGCGGAAGATAATTGTATAGAGCCCCAACATCGCTTGACATATTCAGAAAATTATATCCCCAGTCGTGAAGCTGCTCCACATTTCCGGGGGTGGCCACCGTTCCGGCGAACTTTCCGTATTTTTGACATGCCTCACCGGTTCTTTTCCATGCATCGAGAACTCTTTCATCTTTCATCTGTCCCGGAATTCCAAGCGCATGCGAGAAATCGCCGGGGCCGAAAAACAGCATGTCTATCCCCTCGACCTGTGCAATTTCATCGAGCTGGTCCATCGCCTCCGGATCCTCAATCTGGCATATGACGAATTTTTCATGGTTGGAATCGGCCATATATCTGTCAACCGGATAAAACAGGAATCCTCCGTCTGCATTTCCCCCGTCGGCAGGTCTTCTGCCAACCGGGTGAAACTTTGTCTTCCAGGCGACATCCCTTGCCTCGTCGGCGCTCATCAGGTGAGGAACCATGATTCCCGTCGCATCAAGCTCCAGGGGTCTGATGAAATCGCTGTAGCTTCCCTTTGAAACCCTTACGACTATATCCATATTGGTTGCCTTTGCGGCATATATCTGCCTTTCAATTGCGGCAAGGTCGTTGCCGCAGTGTTCATAGCAGGTCCAGACACAGTCGAATCCGGCCAGGCCGATCATTTCCACTATCCTTGCATCGGTGAAGTTAGTCTTGAAGCAGGTTGCCACTTCCCCGGCCCTGAGCTTCTCGAGCACTTTGCTTTTTCTCATCAGTCAACCCCCATATTATCTTAAAATCAGATTCCAGTCCCTGTTGTCGGATATATTCTATATAAAAAAACGGTCTTTGTCGATAATCAGCGGCCGGACCGCACTTGCTTCAAGAGCTTCCCCGCAAATGCGGGATAAAAAACCGAATGCTATTTTCTCGTTAGCCTCGCCGCCGGTTCCATTTCTAAGTCAGAAAAATGGGATTGGTCCATGCCTTCATTCCATTTTCGTCGGTAACCTCAACCCTTATATAATCTATGCCTTCATGGAACCTGAAGCTTTTCTCCGTCATCATTCCTTCGTCCCTACAACATTTGCCAAGATATTCATATGTGATGAAATTAATCTGCCGCACGGGCGAGCATACTACACGCGCCTCTCCGTCCTCTATATAAAAGTCATGGATTTCGGGTCCCCGGCTCGAATAGAAACTTCCTTCGGACAGGGCCTTCATGATATTGGAATCGTTCAATCCATCCATCTTGGCCATTATATATCCTCTTCCATAATGTTGGTCCGCCCCGTGGCAGTCGTCCGTTGCCACGCCCCAGATGCGTTTGCCGCTTCTTAGAAGAGTATCCCAATAAACCTCTTGGTTCCCCTGGTCGTATACATATTCGCACACCCCGTTGTATACCTCCATCGCCCTCAGGTCCAATCCGCCGTATTCCGATGGTTCCGTACGCGACCACATGGAGTGGCAGTATATCGGCAGGAACCCCCTTCCTGTCATAAGGTCATGCATCGCCGAGGCGCTTGCTGTCGAATCCGTCCATTCGACATTTTCTATCCGTTCCCCATGGAATGTCGCATCATTGTCATATGTAGTAAGGGCAACCATATGATGGGTTCTGAATTTTTCGGGATTGGTGCTATGTATCTCAAGTCCCGGCATTATATATATGCCATTGTTGAACTCTTCCGACTGAAATACAGTGTTATGGTCGGTGATCGCCAGAAAATCATATCCCTTGTCCTTATATATGCCGACCACTTCCAGGACGGGTCTCCTGCCGTCCGATATATCGGTGTGGGTGTGCAGATTGCCCTTATAAAACCTGCCCTTTCCTTCAAATGCCCTTTGCCTCATTTCATTCCTCCAATAATTCCGCCATGTCCCTGTAGTCGCTTTTCAAATGCTTGTACAGATTCTTGTATATTTCATAATACCTGTCATATGTTTTCCTTACGCCTGGGTCGGGGCTGATTGTATCCCTTACCGTTATAATGGAATTGCATGCGGATACGACATCGGGGTAAACGCCCGAAGCCACGCCCGCAAGGATGGCCGCGCCGAGCGCCGGACCTTCTCCGGAATTCGTCGTACAGATATCGGCATTGAACATGTCGGCCTGCATCTGCCTCCACAGGGGACTTCTTCCGCCTCCGCCCGAAGCCCTTACCTGCGCCGCGTCAATGCCCATGCCCCTTATTATCTCCATGCAGTCCCTCAGGCTGCAGGCGACTCCTTCCATGACGGCGCGCAGCATATGCGCCTTTGTGTGCGCGGCGCTCATGCCGAAGAACACGGCTTTGGCATACGGATCGAGGTGCGGGGTTCTTTCCCCCATAAGATACGGAAGGTAAAGTACCCCTTCGGCCCCCGGGGCTATTTCCGAGGCTTCCTTGTCCATAAGTACATAAGGATCGACACCCATAAGCTCCGCCTCTTTTTTTTCGTCGGAGCAGAAGTTATCCCGGAACCATTTCAAGGAAAGTCCCGCGCCTTGCGTCACCCCCATCACATGCCAGCATCCCGGCACCGCATGGCAGAATGTATGAACCCTGCCCTCCATATCTATTTCCATCTTGTCCATATGCGCGAATACAACCCCGCTGGTTCCGATTGTCGAGGATATGATGCCTTCTTTCACAATTCCGTTTCCGACAGCCCCAGCCGCCTGGTCGCCGGCTCCGCCCGCCACGATGGTGCCCCTGGCGAGTCCCGTCGCCTCCGCGGCTCTTTTTGTCACCGTCCCGGTATTTTCACATGATTCGAAAACCTCGCCAAGCCATTCCCTCCTGATATCAAGTTTTTCAAGCATTTCCCGGCTCCACCTGCGGGTCCTTATGTTTAGCAGCTGCATGCCGCTCGCGTCGGATACATCCGTGGCGAACACGCCGGTCAGCCTGAATCTTATATAATCCTTTGGAAGCAGGATTTTATTTATTTCCGCATATATTTCGGGTTCGTTGTTCCTGACCCACAGTATCTTCGATGCAGTGAAGCCCGTCAGCGCCGGATTCGCCGTTATGCTGATCAAACGTTCCGCTCCGACAAGCCTTGTTATCTCATCGCATTCTTTTCCGCTTCTTTGGTCGCACCATATTATGGACCTGCGAAGGACATTGTTCCCGCTGTCAAGAAGTACAAGTCCATGCATCTGTCCCGACAGCCCTATGCCTTTTATTTTCCCCGGGCTTGCACCGCTTTGTTTCAAAACCGATGATACGGTCCCGCACACGGCCTTCCACCAGTCTTCCGGGTCCTGCTCAGCCCAGCCTATCCTCGGCTGGTAAAGGGGATACTCCGCCGTTGCGGATGAAACAGTGTTTCCCCCGTTGTCAAAAAGCACCGTTTTCGTTCCCGAGGTCCCTATGTCGATTCCCAGCAAATATTCCATACATTCCTCCATGGCGTCAATAATTGAACACTGATCCGCCGATGAATTCCCTTAACAGCGAATTCCCGGGAACCTCGGTGTCATCGGCTTCCTTGAAATAAGATAATATTACCAGCAGCCTCCGGGCGAGCGTATAGTATTCGCTGTCCTGGCCGACTTCCCTGAGTATCGGCTCCGCATATTTTTTCAATACGCTGTGTTCATATATTAGCGTACTGTTGAAAATTTCGTCCGCTTCCTCCTGGAACGGGAAGATATGCAGGTCCTCGCCCCTTCTCACATCCTCCCACATGCCGAGCGTCCTCTCGGCGCTGGCACCCCGGTATTTGTAATCCCTGACCAGTCTCCTGAAAAGACGGGCATCCGTGGTCGAAAGCCTGTTGTGGTCGTCTATGCTTACCGAAGTAAGCGCGCTTATATACAGTTTATGTATGAGCTGCCTGTCAACTCCCGTGCTGAATGCCGGATTGTTGCCGTGTATTCCCTCTACTATGACGACACCGTTTCTTTCCATTTCAAGCAGCCGGCATCCCTTCCTGCTCTCAGTCGCGAAATCATAATCCGGGATCTCCGCCCGTCCCTTGACCTGCAGGGCGTGCAGGTCCCCGTTGAATCTTTCAATGTCAAATGCGTCCGGCGATTCGTAATCTTTTTTACCTGATATATCAAGAGGTATATTCCCGCCCTTGTAATAGTCATCCAATGAAATTGGATGGGCCTTGAGACCAACCGCCTTGAGATGAACCTCGAGCCTTTTTGCGAAAGTCGTTTTTCCCGATGACGAAGGCCCCGATATAAATACGAAGCTCTTGCCTTTTCTTTTTATTTCATCCGCGATATAACCGATTTTCTTTTCCTGAAGCGCTTCCGATACCCTGATTATACCGTTCATGCCGCCGTTTTGTGCAAGTGCATTCAGGTCGGAGATGTTGTCAACGCCGATTGCATCCCCCCATTGCCTGATCTCCTCGAATGCCCTTGCCAGCTTTTTCTGTGTTTTCCATTCAGGTAGCGCACCCGGATTGAATCTTGTCGGATAAAACATCAGGAATCCGTTTTGGAAATGGCGAAGCTCAAATAAATCCACATATCCCGTATCGGGGGCAAGGATGCCATGGAAGTAATCGAATGCGCCCTCGAGGGAATAAAGTACTATTCCTCCGGAGCCATTCGCTGATAATAATTCAAGCAAGTCCGTCCGGTTGATATGTTCGAGAATTTTTTTGGCATGCCCTGTTTCATAAACGTTTTTTTCTATCGGAAGACGGCGGCCGATGATGTATTTCATTCTCTTGCGGATCCTGTTTACTTCTTCCTTGCCGACATTTCTGCCCGCCAATTCACAGAAACTTCCGTTGTTGACCGAATAATGGATTTTTAGCCTTGTACCCGGGAAAAGGTCGGACACGGCCTTGACCAGTACGAATTTAAGTGTATTCCTGTATATCCTGATTCCTTCAAGTGATGATGTGTCAATGAACACAAAATCATCATCGGGGCCGGCGGTTTCGTCAAGGCCGGTGATTATATTGTTCTTTTTAACGGCGATAATATCGCCCGCGGTGTTTTGATTATATTTCCCGGCAAGATCTGCAAATTTCATCCTATCGCCCTATCCCATAATAATCAAGTCCCGCGCCGGCGGCCGACTTCTTATCGTGAAGGTTCCTGAAATCAAAAAGAATCCTGTGCCGCAGCAAACCCGCCGCATGAGAGAGGTCGGCATTCCTGAAGCACTCCCACTCCGTCAGTATCAGCAGGCAGTCGGAGTCCGACAACGATTCGTCCATTGATGAACAGAGAGATATCATGTTCATTCTGTCCTTGAAATGCCTTGCCGCTTCCGGCATGGCTTCCGGATCGTACGCCTTGATTTTTATTCCCTGCCTGCATAACTCGGGAATAATCGTCAGGGC
>JAFGQE010000058.1 GCA_016935835.1 Clostridia bacterium
GCAGCCGGAGCACTGAGCCTGACTCCGTAGAAAAGCAAGATATAATTGAAATTTGATAAAAGGCCGCCTTAACAGCGGCCTTTTGCATACCTTTGAAGCAAATGGCATTCTTCACATGGAAACTGATTTGTATTTTGCGACATCCAAACGCACCCGAATTAATCCGGCGCAGGGTCAGGCTCATTTAATAAATTTTACTTCAAGATCAATGTCAGCCACCTTTGATATCGTTTCATAGACGGAGCAATATTTAGTGGCAAGTCCGGCTGCCTTGAGAACCCCCTTTTCATCAGAAACGTCCCTGACCTCGATGGTAACTTTTACATACTTGAGCGTCGTAGGTATTTCATTACGTTTCTCCCCGGTCACGGTTACATCCGCACCGTCAAAGACAATTCTTTTTTTCTCAACAACATCAAGGAATGTTGAATAAAGACATGCTGCCAAAGAACCTAAAAGCATATCGTACGGGGCCAGAGTGCCTTCGGTGCCTCCTACGGCAACAGTGCCATTTTTTGCAATCAGCTCGCCATTGAAACCATTGCCGAATTTAATCTTGATTTCCTGAACAGCCATATTTTTCTTATTGCCTGATAAACGGCAAACCCCTTTCCAAATGCATTAATCCAATTATTCCAAAGCAACTCCTGCAATCATTCCATACATTACAATTATATAGGAATTGCCCCGCATTTCTCAATGAAGACATTCCGTTTATTCCCTGATTCATGAATAGCTGTATTTTTATCAAAAATGAAGAATTCTAAAAGACGGGACCTGAAGAGCCATAAAGACCATCATTAGCGCAATTTTCATAAAAAAGTCCACAGATAGAAAGAAATGTGCAATTGAATAAAACCGGCATATTAAATACTATGATAATACAATAAATTTTAAGGAGACTAGTTGTGAATAAAAAAGAACGCATTGATGCGGTGCTGGCGGGCAGGGAGCCTGACAGGGCTCCGTTTACATTCTGGTACCACTTTGGCAATCAGTATGCCCCGGGAGAGAACTACGCAGACAGCATAATCAAATTCTACAGATTTTTCGATTTGGACCTGCTGAAGGTCATGAATGACTATCACTACCCCAGCCCGGAAGGATATGATGTGGTCAAGGATGCTGAAGGGCTGAAGAAGATAGGATATGCAACCCCGGGGGACGATACCGTTGTTGAACAGATAAAAGCCATCAAAAAGATAGCCGAAGCGGTCGGAAACGAAGTATACATCATTGACACGCTGTTCGATCCCTGGCAGCAGCTGGTCCGCCACTTGTGCGGCGAATACCAATACGGTTTGACCCGGACATGTGAAAAGGAGCTGCTTGAGGCCCTGGACAGGGTATGCGATTTTGATATCGAATATACGAAGGCGACTGTGAATGCGGGCGCGGACGGAGTATTCCTTGCCATTCAGGCCAGCGACGAACTTGTACCGGGCGGCTATGAGACATACAGTAAGTTCATCAAACCCCAGGCCATCAGGATTCTGGATGCAATCAAGGATGTTTCCAAATTCAACATCCTTCATATGTGCGGGCAGGCAATCTACACAGAGGGGATGGAAGACTTCCCGGTTGACGTCATATCCTTTGCCGACCGAAGCGACAGGAACCCATCATTGCAGGATGTTAAGGACAGGACGGGCAAGGTTGTCATGGGCGGAATGGACCAGTTGAAAATAAACCGGGTATCTCTGGACGGACTGAAGGAAAATGCCGACATAATGCTCAAGGAATGCGGAAAATCCCATGCCATAGCGGCAATCGGATGCTCCATATTCTGTGAAAACGATACGACCGTGCTCAGGAAGATGGTTGATTACATTAAAGGCAAGTAGGGCCGATGTTTGAATTGACGGATAAAAAAGTTCTGGTCACCGGCTCATCGAGGGGCATAGGCAGGGAGATTGCTATTACCTTTGCGAGGCAGGGGGCGCAGGTTGCCGTAAACTATGCAAACAACCGGGAAGAGGCATTGAAGGTTGCCAAGGAAATTGAAAAGCTTGGCAAGAAGTCTCTTTGCATCAAGTGCGATGTTTCTGATGAGAAAGCTGTGAAGGGGATGTTCGACCACATTAAACGGGAATGGGGTTATATAGACATCCTTGTAAACAATGCCGGAACCAATATAAACCGGGATATCTTTGAGACCTCCTTTGAGGATTGGAAAAAGATAATGGGCATAAATATCGACGGAACGTTCCTGTGCAGCAAGCAGGCCATGCTGATTATGAAAGAGCGAAATTACGGCAGGATTATAAACATTTCTTCATTGGCGGCACATCAGGGAACTACGAACGGCTCCGTTCACTATGGCGCAAGCAAGGCCGGGCAGATAGGATTTGGCAAGACCCTGGCCCGTACAGCGGCAAAGTATCATATAACCGTGAACAACATAGCTCCGGGCCTGACGGCGACTGAGTTGCTTTACCAAAGGCCTGCCGGGGAGCTCGACAAGCTGGCGGAAGGGATTCCCCTGGGAATAGGCAAGGTTTCGGACATTGCGGCGGCGGCTGTATTTCTGGCAAGCGGGGAAGCCGGTTACATCACCGGCCAGACGCTGGATGTCAACGGCGGCTGGTTGATGAGATGATTGATATAAAGTGAAATTTTGCAGCGACCTTAACAGGCGCTGTTTTTTTGTGCTGGAGCGGAGCATTTATAATAGTCAGGGATTATTAGTGCCAATGTCCGATTTTTCATCTATTGCAACTGTAATTTTCAGATTTTCGTTTCAGTACATGGTTTTGGCATAACGAGGATATTGAATGTTTGAAACTTGATATCAAGCACTTTAAAATTATGACAAAGGAAATAGAACAGGCAGAAAACCGTCAACTCATATGAAGCAACTTGAATTTTATATACTCCTATATCAAGGAGGAAGTAAATTTCCAGACAACATCATTTTAATGCAATATTTAATACCACAGATGATTATCTTAATTATCTTACCTTGTTATTTGTGCTAAAATCTAAGTAGACGGACATCATATAGGGTTGGCTTGAAATCAGGCTGGTTTGCCTTTATGTTTGGAGGTTTAGCCATGAAAAGGAATTTTTCCAGAGTATTTTGTTTGGGCCTTGTAATGTTAATCGTGCTTCTTTCGGGGTGCGGGACAGAAGGGGAAAAGCAGACAGAAAACATCGACGGGACGGTTCCCACCCCATCTGCCGGCGGAAATGCCAAAGAAAGCGAGTCGCCGGCTCCAGCGGGAGACTTCCCCCCGATTGTTTCTTTGGGCATGCCGCAAAACAGCGGGTTTCTTTATGGAAATATAATCAACGGCGGCACCGTTGCAGAATCGCAGGGCCAGCTGTTCTATAGAAGTTCGGTTGATAAAAAACTATACGGGGAAGGAGAGGCAGGAAAGCTTCTTGTCTCGGATTATCCCTTTGATCAGGCAGGGAATATTCTTTTCTCTATAAACGCAATCGACGGATGGGTATACTTTTTGCAAGAACCCGCCCAGGGGGTCTTCAAGGTAAGGGCCGATGGCTCGGAAAAGACCAAGCTTATAGACGAATACTGCGAATACCTGTATGTTGCGGACGGTTTCATATATTTCAAGAACATAGACGACAAGCTTGTTTACAAAGCAGGTCCCGGGGGAGAAAACTCAAGTGTATTGTTTGAAGACAGGGTGGGTTGTTTCTGTCTTGTTGACGGCTATATATTCTATACCGAGGAGTATTACCTCGACAGCCGCTTGTACAGGGTCAGGACAGACGGGACTGACAAGGAGCTTATTTTCCCGGAAAGATGCGACAGGGTCAACGTGGACGGCGACAGGCTGTTCGTCATCAGGAGCGAGGACAACACGGTATGGAGCATGAAATCAAACGGAAGCGATGCAAGGATGATTGAAGGCGTGATAGCCAGGAACATGAATGTTGCCGACGGTTGGATATATTTTGGCAATCTTCTTGAAGGCGAGAAGCTGTACAAGGTAAAAACCGACGGGAGCGGAATGGAAAAGTTAAGCGACATGACAGCGGCATCCATATCATTGACAAAGGATTGGATATATTTCGATTCGTACAGGATAAGCCGAAGCGGCGGGGAACCGGAGACAGTGCAATAGAGCTGGTTAAAAAAGACAATGACATGTTGTCATAATATTAAGGCAAATAGATAAATAATAAAAAAAACCCATGCATAAAAGGTTTTGATGAAAGGGGTACAAAGGAGGCCCCCGATATGCTTCGTTGCATAAAAAACAGCTTTTGTTCCGACACCTCAAATAATTTGTTATAAAATTTATTAACATATAATGTGACCATATGCAATTCCAGAACGTTAATTAAATGAAAGGCTTTTTATGAGAAGACCGCAGGATAAGGATGCTTTTGCAACTAAATATGAACAGTACGGCAATATGATATACAAGCTGTCCTTGGTCTACTTGAAAAACCCTGAAGATTGTGACGATATACTTCAGGAAGTATTTATAAGGTTATTGAGAAAAGGACTCGAATTCAAGAATGGGGAACACGAGAAAAGATGGATAATTAGAATAACGGTTAATTGTTGTATTGATATGATTAGAAAGAATGACAGGCACAATACGCTGCCCCTTGATGAAAACATTTTTAAAGCAGAAACTCCCGGGGAACAAGATCTGGCCAAGTTGGTCTTTCAATTGCCAGGAAAGCTGAAAGCTCCTATACATCTCCATTATTACGAAGGATATAAGGTGAAAGAAATATCCAGAATTCTTGAAATAAGCTCATCAGCTGTAAAGATGCGGCTTAAAAGAGGGCGTGAATTGTTGAAGCTTCAATTAGAGGAAGGGAAATATGAGTAACAACAAATACAAGGATTTATTTGAGAAAGTAGAGTTGGATCCTTCTGTTAAAGACAGGATCGAAAATAAAATGTATAGCCTGAAAGTTGAATTTGAGGTTGGTTATGATGAAAAGCACATCATTGAATTTGTTTTTGATCGTTTCTGGGGATATGTATCAATTAAAATAGATGATACGACATACAAACGCAAAGCTATGATAAATGGTTTCAGGGAGTCCAGGACATATGAATTTAGTGTCGGTGAAAAGGAAAAGCATAGAGTCCGAATCGTTCTGGTCAGAGCGGCTCTACCGATCGGCTACAGGGAATGTACGGTATGGGTATATGTTGATGAAAAGCTTAAAGGGCAATATGACGGTAATCTTTACCTGAAAACCAAGAAATTCCGTGAAATGAATCGTCAGGGCAGGATAGCCTTTATATCATCAATCCTTCTTATTGTGGCTTTGATATCTTTCACGGTTGCATATCATTTACCCATCGATATTGATGAAGAACTCAATGGGGGTGTTTTCAGGGCAGGTACAACTGAACCAGAGTATTTTCAACCGATCAGGATTACAGTTAAAGGAAAGTATTACAGAAACATGTTAATCAGGGAACCATATAGATTTGAGGGCTCCGTTCACGTATATGCACGGGAAGAAGGTACAGGATCAGGTTCTCAGAATCATGACTCGGTATCCAGGATAAATATAGGGGTTCCTGTCATTGGAGGAGGTTTGGATGCAGTCCGTTCCTTCACATTTTCATCAGACGGCGGTTTTTTTTACATGAAAACTGATGTAAGTGCATTTATGATCGTAGTGTTTGAATTAGATGCAAACGGTGACAAAAGGCCGGCAGGAGGATTGGATGGCATATATTATGCGGCCCCCTGCAGTACCAGGGAAGAAGCTGTTGATATAATTAATGAGTTAAGGCCCATGGTCTGGAGAAGGGTAGCTGCACCAATTGAGTAGCTTAAGGATTCAATCATATTGCTTGTATCAGTATATCTGTTATGCAAGGAAAGGTTCAGTGTTGCCTCCCGATTGCACCTCTCCTCTCTCCTTATATAATTACTTGTCTATTACGGTGTGAAGAGGGAACAATACCTGCTCCCCGGTTCATAAAACAATGTATAGTTGTTAGTAATAGTATGGAATATTGTTTACCGGAATCCAAGGAAACCTGTTTCCGATATTACCGGCATATTGATAAAGAAATGCTAATATGTTAGTATGATTTTATAAGAGAAAACAGGAAAAACTGAATAGAGTTTACTGTAAATAGAGGAGCGGATATGAGGGTAACCCACGGATATTAAGTCCCGGCGGGCTGATGCTGTGGAATAAGGCTTTATCCGCCGAAAGTATAAGCCATGCCGGCGCTTATAACTTGGTTGGTTGAAGGAACTTCGGCTGACTGTTGCCTTGTTGATTGCAATGAGCTATTTCAATTATTTAATTGGAATGGCTCTTTTATTTGTAAAATAGGTTTTTGGGGAAACGGGTATGGAAAAAATCATTATAACCGCTGCAATATGCGGAGCCGAGGTAACAAAGGAACACAATCCAAATGTTCCCTATACTGTAACAGAAATTGCAGAGGAAGCGCGGCGGTCATACGAAGCCGGCGCAAGCATCATACATCTTCACGTGAGATTCAACGATGGCACGCCTACGCAGGATGCCGTCAGGTTCAAGGAATGTATGGATGCCATAAGGAAAAATTGTCCCGCTGTAATAATACAACCTTCAACCGGAGGAGCCACCGGAATGGCGAATGACGAAAGGTTGCAGCCGATCGAACTTTCACCTGAAATGGCAACCCTGGACTGCGGCACAATGAATTTCGGCGAGGACGATATTTTCATCAACTCAATAAGTACGATAAAATACTTTGCGCAAAAAATGCTTGAAAAAGGAATAAAGCCTGAGCTTGAAGTTTTTGACAGGAGCATGATCAACACCGCAATGCATCTTGTTACAAAGGAATATATAAAAAAACCACTTCATTTCAATCTGGTTTTGGGTGTAAAAGGTGGAATCGGCGCTTCACTTGCCGAATTTAGTTTTATGAGGGAAAGCCTCCCGCCGGAATCTACATTTACTGCAACCGGGATAGGACGGCACCAGTTCAGCGTGGCAGCCATGGCAGCTGTTTCCGGCGGACACATCCGCGTCGGATTTGAGGACAACATATATCTGGAACCGGGGGTATTGGCTGAATCCAATGGACAGCTTATTGAAAAAGCAGTCAGGATTGCCAAAGAATTGGGAAGGGAACCTGCAACGCCTGAAGAGGCTCGAAAAATATTAAAATTGCGAGGTGCAAAATGAAAAAAGGGTGCAAATACGGAACACACCGGGTTATTGAACCAAAAGGTGTATTACCCCAGACGGCAATGAAAATAGACAATGACATGAACATTTATGACAATGAAATACTCATTGATGTAAAAGCCCTGAACATAGATTCAGCAAGTTTCACTCAACTAAAGACGGCAAACGAAAAAGATTCGGAAAAGATTGCACAAAACATCATGGAAATTGTAAATGAGCGGGGTAAAATGCAAAACCCCGTCACGGGCTCCGGAGGTGTTCTTATGGGAAAAGTTGCCCGGATCGGACCGGCTTTGGAAGGGAAGACTACCCTGAAGGCTGGTGATGATGTAGTTACTCTTGTTTCACTTTCATTGACGCCGTTGAAACTAGAGAAAATCGGGAAGATCCATATGGAAATTGACAAGGTTGAGGTTACGGGCCAGGCTATACTCTTTGAAAGCGGAATTTATGCAAAAATGCCTGATGACATGGATGAAAACCTTGCCCTGGCCGCACTTGATGTTGCAGGAGCACCTGCACAGGCGGCAAGACTCGTCAGACCCGGCGACAGTGTCCTGATTCTTGGTGCCAGCGGAAAATCAGGGATACTTTGCTGCTATGAAGCATTGAAACGCGTGGGTCCAACCGGGAATGTGGTCGGCGTTGCAAGCAAAGAAAGCTCAAGGCAAAAACTTCAGGACCTTGCGGTCAGTCATAAGCAATTTGTTGCAGATGCTACGCAGGTTATGGATGTATATAACAAGGCGCTTGAAGCCAATGGTGGAAAGGAATATGACATATGCATAAACTGTGTAAATATTCCCGACACTGAGATGTCCGGCATTCTGCCCGTCAGGGACAATGGGATTGTATATTTCTTCTCCATGGCTACCAGCTTTACAAAGGCTGCATTAGGTGCCGAGGGAGTAGGAAAAGATATAAATATGATTATAGGAAACGGATATACAAAGGATCATGCGGAAATCACTCTTGCAGAATTAAGAGAAAATAAAAAGATTAGGGAACTTTTTGAAAAGATTTACTGCTGATGAACAAGAAGGTGGTTAAATGAACTATTCAAGAAAAGATTTGTTTTATCCTGATGTATCTTTGGAAGACTGGAACAACTGGCACTGGCAGATTCGCAACAGGATTACCACTGTCAATGAACTTGGGAACAAGGTCAAGCTCTCAATGGGTGAGGCAGAGGTAATAGACAAATGTCTTAAAGAACTGAGGATGGCTGTGACTCCGTACTATCTTTCGCTGATGGATCCGGATAATACGAACGATCCAATAAGAAAACAGGCCGTTCCAACACTATTTGAGTTAATCAATGGAGAAGATGACATTGATGACCCATTGCATGAGGACTCCGATTCCCCTGTTCCGGGGTTGACTCACAGATATCCCGACCGTGTGCTTCTGCTGGTGACAGACCAGTGTTCCGTTTACTGCAGGTACTGTACAAGAAGAAGGTTTGCAGGGCATAATGACAGCCCGTTGTCTGCCCCTGCTGTTGAAAGGGCAATTGAATATATAAGAGAAACACCAAAAATCAGGGATGTGCTGATTTCCGGAGGAGATCCGTTTACATTGTCAGATAAGAGGCTTGAGGATATTATTTCGAGAATCCGGGCAATACCCCATGTCGAAATAATTCGCATTGGTACCAGGACTCCTGTTGTCATGCCGCAGAGAATAACACCTGAACTTGCAAAAATGCTTTCCAAGTACCATCCTCTATGGGTAAATGTTCATTTCAGTCATCCTGATGAGATTACCGAAGAATCAAAAAAGGCATGCTCAATTCTTGCAGATGCCGGGATACCACTTGGGAATCAGTCTGTTCTTCTGGCTGGAATCAACGATAAGATATCAATTATGAAAAAATTGGTTCACGAGCTGGTAAAGATGAGAGTCCGGCCATATTACCTCTATCAGTGCGATCTTTCCAAAGGAATAGGACATTTCCGCACACCTGTTGCTGTTGGCATTGAGATTATTGAAGGGCTGCGTGGCCATACTTCGGGTTTTTGCGTTCCTACTTTTGTTGTTGATGCACCAGGCGGAGGCGGGAAAATACCTGTAATGCCCAATTACATCATATCCCAGGGATATGAGCGAATAATCCTGAGAAATTTTGAAGGTATGATTACCACCTACAGTGAACCTGGAAATTACTCTTTCAATAAAACCCACGATGAGGAAGGAATTCATCTTGAAGGAATTGCAGGTCTTTTGAACGGACAGAAAATAACCATTGAACCAAATGACCTTGTCCGGCACATAGGAGGGAAGACAAAGAAGAATGAGCAGGCTTAAAGACTGCATCGGTGAATACAATTCCATTGCTGTAGCAGGAATGTGCAAGAACGCAGGCAAGACAACTGTTGTCAATCATATTGTCCGCGAATATTGTAATACTCATAAAATAGGATTGACATCAATTGGCTATGACGGTGAGGAGTTTGACGAAATAACACGGCTTGAAAAACCAAGGATCAATGTATATCCGGGTATGCTTGTTGCCACCTGTACCTCGTGCCTGGAAAAAGCCGGTTCCGGATACAGGATAATCCAATGCACGGGAATAAATACTGTTTTGGGCGAAATACAAATTGCAGAGGTTGTTTCCAGGGGTTTTCTTGAGGTTTCGGGGCCATCATTGGTTTCACAGATTGAAGAGCTGTGCAATAGTTTCAGAAAACTGGGTTGTGATAAAGTAATTGTAGACGGCTCGGCCGGCAGACTTTCATTTGCATCACAGTTGGATTGCATGATACTGGCGGTAGGCGGAGCCTTGGGCCCTTCAATGACAAGTGTTGTGAAAAATGCAAAGTATCAGGTGGAACTTTTGGATATTTTGGAGTGCAGGCATAATCCCTTTCATGAAACCAATGACTCAGGCGGCCATGAAACCAATGAACGTGAAAATCCGGTTACAGTAGTTTTCGATGGAGCTGTGACTGATGATGATTTGATTGAGATAATGAGAAAAAACAAGGGACACAGGAAACTGGTTGTTGTAAATAACTCAGCATCACTTTTCCTTTCACAGAAGATATATAGAAAATTTCTTAATAAGAACGGTGAAATATGTGTCAGGCAGAAGACCAATCTTGTTGCCATTGCAATAAACCCGATGTCTCCCTATGGAAAATGGTTTAGCAAGGAAGAATTCCTTAAGGAGATGCGGTCAAATATCAATATCCCGGTGATAAATGTCTTGGAAGAGGAGGCTTCAATTGAACAATAAATTGAAAATAGATAAAAAGCTGGTTGGATCATGCCGAAGATCTGCAATGAGAATTGCTGCGGATGTACAGGAATTTATTGACCGTCACTCTACGGTTGCAATAGAGAGGACGGTATGCCGGTTGCTCGGAGTTGACGGTGTAAATGACATTGATATACCGTTTCCCAATGTTGTTGTGGAATCAATGTCTGAAAACGGTATATTGGAATACGGAGCCGCGGATTTCTTTGCAAGGGTTTATCTGCATACAGGTTTGTCCGCTCAGGAAACAGCAGAACAAATATCAAAATCCAGTTTTGATTTTGATTCCCTGCCTGAATTCAGCAAAGCGGAGAAAACCGTATACCTTGAAGACATAGCAAAAATCTCTTTAAAAAGAATACAGGAGCAGCGCAATAAGAGAAATGGATATATAAAGGAATATGGCGGCAAGAGCGGGCCTCTTCTGTATATTATTGTAGCAACCGGTGATATCAGGGAAGATGTCACGCAGGCAGTGGCTGCCGCTAAACAAGGTGCCGATGTCATTGCCGTGATACGAACCACAGGGCAAAGCCTTCTTGATTATGTTCCGTTCGGCGAGACCCGGGAGGGGTTCGGCGGAACTTATGCAACCCAGGAAAATTTCAGGATAATGAGAAAAGCGCTGGATGAGGCAGGTAAATCGCTCGACAGATATATTTGCCTTTGCAATTATTGTTCCGGTCTGTGTATGCCTGAAATAGCTGTAATGGGAGCATTTGAAAGACTTGATATGATGCTCAATGATGCTCTTTACGGCATTCTTTTCCGTAATATAAATATGAAGCGAACCTTGGTTGACCAGAATTTTTCAAGAACCATTAATGCATATGCAGGGGTGATAATAAACACAGGCGAGGACAATTATCTTACTACGTCAGATGCATTTGAAGAGGCGCACACAGTTCTTGCCTCGCAGTTCATCAATGAGCAATTTGCTGTTCTTGCGGGGTTGAAAAAAAGCCAGATAGGCCTTGGCCATGCTTTTGAAATGTCGCCGGGACTAAAAAACAGTTTTGTATATGAACTTGCACAGGCTCAGATGACAAGAGAAATTTTCCCGGAGTCACCCTTGAAATATATGCCGCCCACCAAACACAAAACAGGCGATATTTTCATGGCAAACATACAGGATGCGCTGTTCAATATGATTACCATACTCACGGGGCAGAAAATTCATCTTCTTGGCATGCCTACTGAGGCTATTCATACTCCGTTCATGTCAGACAGGGCTCTTTCAATCGAAAATGCAAGATATATCTTTTCCGCTATGGAAGACCTTGGCGGCGAATTAATTTTTAAGAGGGATGGAATCATGGCAAATCGCGCCGGGGAAGTTCTGCAAAAGGCACATGAACTGCTGGGCAGGATAGATGAAAGAGGTTTATTTGAATCGCTCTCCGATGGTATTTTTGCAGGAATAAAGAGAAAAGAAGATGAGGGAAGGGGCCTTGACGGGGTCTTTGAAAAATCCGGGGATTATCTGAATCCTTTTTATGACAATATGATTTCTGAATTAAGAGGGGGGATTGATTGAGCGGATATTCAATAGAGAAAAAAGAATATGACATGGGTTTGGATCTTCAAAAACTGAAACCTTACGGAGACACTCTGAACGACGGAAAAGTACAGCTTAGCTTTACCCTTCCTGTTCACAGCTGTGAAAAATCAACGGAGGCCGCACGTGAAATCGCATCGGAGATGGGACTTACTGACATCGTTGCGGCACATATCAAGCCACTTGATGATAATTACACATTTTATGTTATGTACGGAACATTTAACAAAAGCATCGACTATTCCAAAATTGAAGTTCCTGATATAGAGAACGGTGCCATGGACATGAATGAGATTGATGATTTCATAAAAGCACATCTAAAAAGGAAGATAATCGTGGTTGGCGCATCCACAGGAACGGACGCCCATACAGTTGGAATAGACGCAATAATGAACATGAAGGGGTATGCAGGACATTATGGGCTGGAGCGATATGAGATGATTGAAGCCCACAATCTGGGAGCCCAAATTCCAAATATTGATTTTGTAAGATTTGCAAAATCAGTCAAGGCCGATGTACTGCTTGTATCCCAGACGGTTACCCAAAAAGACATTCACATACAAAATCTCACGCAACTGGTTGAAATGGTCGAGGCTGAGGGATTCAGGGAGTGCGTTCTTCTGATTTGCGGCGGTGCGCGAATTTCAAACAGACTGGCCGTGGAACTGGGTTATGATGCAGGTTTTGGAAGCGGTAAATTTGCTGATGACGTTGCTGCATATATTGCACGGGAATTATCAGATAGAAAAGAGAGGGGTTAAGCGATATGAAAGATGCCAGAAAATTAAATCTCGAGAAATCCTTGCAGCTTTTAGATGAAGCCAGGGAGCTTACTCCGGGAGGAATGCTGGGTATAAGGCGTCCATATAATTTTATTGAAGGGGAATATCCCGTATTCATCGAACGGGGATACGGCGGTCATATTGTTGATGTAGATGGAAATGACTATATCGATATGCTGTGTTCATATGGCCCGATAATACTGGGACATGTTGAACAGGAGATTGACAACGCCGTTATAGAACAAATGCAGAAAGGTTTTTGTTTTTCCTTGGTTCAAAAACTTCAGAACGATCTGGAAAACAAGCTTATTGAACTCATACCCTGTGCTGAAATGGCAGTCATTGCAAAATCCGGTTCGGATGTTACGACGATGGCAGTAAGGGTTGCACGGAGTTTTACAGGAAAGAATAAAGTTTTAAGATGCGGTTACCACGGCTGGCATGACTGGTGCGTAGAAAACCATAATGGAGTGCCTGACGAAACCGTCAGTCTCACCATAGGCTTTGAATATGGGGAAATTGATGATCTAAAGAGCAAGCTGGAGGAAAACAAGAATCAGGTTGCCTGTATTATAATAACGCCCGTTGGCCATCCCCTTGCAAAGGATGTCATTGTGCCTCCCGAGGGATATCTGCAAAATGTCCGCAAGCTTGCGGATGAGTATGGGGCTGTCCTTGTGTTTGATGAAATTCGAACCGGATTCAGGGCTGGCATGGGCGGAGCGGGACAACTGTACGGGGTTGTTCCGGATCTTGCAACATTCGGCAAAGCCATGGCCAATGGATATCCAATCAGCGCATTGGTCGGCAAAAAGGAAGTTATGAAGGTAATGGAAAATGAAGTTTTTATAAGCTCGACATTTTTCCCCAACAGCCTTGAGATGGCGGCTTCAATGAAGTGTATTGAAATACTCGAAAGAGATAATGTTATTGAGAACATATGGGACAAGGGCCAGCTGTTCCTTGCAAAACTAACCGAAATCAAAAGAAAACAAGGGGCACCGGTAACAATTTCAGGTATACCCCCCATGCCTTTCATTACTTTTGACAAGGTTGACGACATGTACAAAGCAAGAAGAAAGGAATTCTATACCCAGACAATACGTCATGGACTTTTCATACAGCCATACCATCATTGGTATATCTGTTACAGGCACACAGAAAAAGACCTGGAATACGCCATTGGCTGCATTGACAAAGCCATGGGGTATGTAATGGAAAAATATCCTGTCGGGAAAGGGGGTAAAGAATGAATAAAGTCCATTCTATGGAAGAATGCATAGCGCATATAAAACCTGGTTCTGTATTGATGGTCGGAGGTTTCATGGGTGTTGGCTCTCCCCATGGCATTATAGATGCCCTTGTAAAAAACGGAGTCAGCGACCTTACCCTTATTTGCAATGACACTTCATGGGAAACCTACGGTATAGGAAAAATGGTTTTGAACAAACAGTTTTCCAAGATAATATCTTCTCATATAGGATTGAACAAGGAATCCGGGAGACAGCTAACCGCGGGAGAGACGGAATTTGAGCTGGTTCCTCAGGGAACCCTTGCAGAAAGAATAAGGGCGGCAGGAGCCGGCCTGGGAGGAATTCTTACTCCTACAGGCGTAGGAACTTCAGTTCAGGACGGAAAACAGGTTATTGAACTGGATGGCATTCAATATCTGCTGGAACTTCCGCTTAGGGCGGATGTTGCAATAATCGCCGGTACAAAGGTTGATAAGGCCGGTAATGTATATCATGCAAAAACAACCAGAAATTTCAACCCGATAATGGCCATGGCGGCCGATACTGTTATTGTTGAGGCAGAAGAGTTGGTGGAGATCGGTGAAATCGACCCGCATCTGGTCATGACTCCCGCGACTTTGGTTGACTGCATTGTGCTTGGAGGTGCCCGATGAACGAATTTGATCCCAAGGTTGCG
Organism: Clostridia bacterium; assembly: GCA_016935835.1. Classification (GTDB taxonomy): domain Bacteria; phylum Bacillota; class Clostridia; order DUPQ01; family DUPQ01; genus JAFGQE01. The sequence goes on from JAFGQE010000058.1 coordinate 14,675, forward strand.
ATTGCAAAACGAGTTGCAAAAGAGTTGAAGGACGGATTCATGGTGAATCTTGGCATTGGTCTTCCGACAATGGTTGCTGATTATGTTGAAACAAACGTGACCTTTCAGTCTGAGAACGGGCTTCTTGGCCTTGGACCCAAACCGGATGAAGACAAAGTGGATAAAGATATCTCAAATGCAGGCGGACAGCCTGTGACAATGGTTGCGGGCGGTATGTATTTTGATTCCGCGTATTCATTTTCTCTTATACGGGGAGGGCATGTAGACGCAACTGTACTCGGGGCGCTTCAGGTTGATGAACACGCCAATCTTGCAAATTGGATGATACCCGGAAAGATGGTTCCGGGAATGGGAGGGGCCATGGACCTTGTCACCGGCGCCAGAAAGGTTATTATAGCCATGCTTCATACTGTAAATGACAAACCGAAAATATTGAGGGAATGCACACTTCCCCTTACTGCCCCCGGAGTTGTGGACATGATTGTCACTGAGTTGTGTGTTTTTGAATTTATAAACGGTAAACTTACACTTACGGAATTAAGCGAAGGTGCCACGATAGAAGATGTTGCAAAGGCAACGGAAGCAAAGTTCGATATATGTATCAAGGAGGCGTGAAAATGAGGAAAGTAGTCATTGCATCTGCCGTCAGAACGGCCATAGGTTCTTTCGGAGGTTCGCTGAAGGATATTTCCGCTGTCAAACTTGGTGAAATTGTAGCGGCGGAAGCTGTAAAAAGGGCGGGAATTGAAGCAAACCGGATTGATGAAACAATCATTGGAAATGTCCTCGGCGCAGGTCTTGGACAAAACATCGCAAGGCAGATTTCCGTTGGCATCGGAGCGGGTTATGAGACCCCTGCAATGACCTTGAACAAGGTATGTGGTTCCGGTCTCAGGGCAGTGACTTTGGCTGCTCAGATTATCGCACTTGGTGACGCCGATATAATACTTGCCGGTGGTACTGAAAACATGTCCCAGGCACCATATCTGATGAAAAATGCCAGGTGGGGAATGCGCATGGGCGATGCACAAGTAACGGATTACATGGTGAGCGACGGCCTTTGGGATGTTTTTAATAATTACCACATGGGTGTAACCGCTGAGAACATTGCTGAAAAGTGGAACATAACCCGTGAGGAACAGGATGAGTTTGCAATTCGCAGTCAAAACAAAGCGGAGGCTGCCTGCGAAGGAGGAAGATTCAAGGACGAGATTGTCCCTGTTGTAATATCTCAGAAAAAAGGGGAGCCGGTTGTTTTTGAAAAGGATGAATTTATTAGATATGGCGCCACCGTTGAAAAGGCCGCTAAACTATATCCGGCTTTCAAAAAAGAAGGCGGAACCGTAACTGCGGCAAATTCATCAGGAATAAACGATGGTGCGGCAATGCTTGTGGTAATGAGCGAAGCAAAGGCAAAGGAAATGGGTGTGCAGCCGCTGGGTGTTATAAAAGCATATTCATCAGCCGGGGTTGATCCAGGTACCATGGGCATAGGTCCGGTAAATGCAACTAAGAAAGCCTTGTCCAAAACGGGCTGGACAATAGACAATATAGACCTGGCTGAATTGAATGAAGCTTTTTCTTCCCAATCCCTGGCTGTTATAAAAGACCTTGGAATAAATCCGGAAATAGTTAACGTCAACGGGGGAGCCATAGCGCTTGGCCATCCCATAGGATGCTCCGGAGCAAGGATATTGGTTACCCTTTTGCATGAAATGAAAAAACGCAATGCTGAAAAAGGCCTTGCCGGCTTATGCATCGGCGGCGGCATGGGTTGCGCGATATTGGTCAGCCTTAAATGATTTAATTAAAAATTAATATGAATGTGCAGTTTCAACATAGAAAGATCATGTTTGCGTTTAAATACTATAAACTGATAAATAGATGTCCGGCCGGGCAATTGACGCACTAATGCATATACTTTAGAGTAACTGTATATCAACATTATGTTCATGCATAAGCCATCTTTTGTGAAACGCCCGCGGTCCTGCAAACGCCGGGGATTGGATGAAGGAAAAACCGGGGAAGTTATTATGGAACAGCTGAAATTAAAGGGTACGTATGCGAGCATCAATCTCGATCATATTGTCCACAATTACAAAGAAGCCTGCAGGCTGGCAGGCGATGACGCAACGGTCAGCTGTGTCGTAAAAGCCGATGCCTATGGACATGGGGAAGTCCAGGTAGTGAAAGCACTTATTGAAAACGGTCTTTCCCTGATTTGTGTCGGCACAATGATTGAAGCACTGCGGCTAAGAACGCGATTCCCTGATATTGATATATTGATACTAGGTTATACGCCGAAATTCATGGCGTGTAAAGTCGCGGAGAATAATCTGATTCAGGCAATCAGCACCTTGGAGGAAGCGCTTGCGCTTGATGCAGCCGGCACAACCAAAGTGCACTTAAAAGTAAATACGGGAATGAACCGTTTGGGTTTTCCAACAGGGAATGTTGATGAGATTGCCGCCATAAGCAAATTGAAGAACATCCGCATCTGTGGTATTTTTACCCATCTGCACTCAAGCGACATCGGTGCTGAAGAGCCAACTCTCAGGCAGTTCGAGCGATTTAACCGCTTTTTGCATGAATTGAAAGACAGGGGGGTTAACGTCGGGGTCAGGCATGTTTGCAACAGTGCGGGCATTATTTCGTTTAAGGGCATGCATATGGATATGGTGCGCGAAGGGATAATGCTGTACGGTCTGTATCCATCAAAAGCAGTCAGCCGGGATGTTGTTCACCTAAAGGAATGTATGGAACTTCACTCTTACATTGCAATGATTATTGATCTAAAAAAAGGCGAAGGCATCAGCTACAAACATACTTTTATCGCTCCGCATGATATGAAGATTGCGACTGTCAGCCTTGGATACGGTGACGGGGTTTTCAGAGTTCTTGGCAATAGGGGTGAGGTTATCATATGCAACGAGAGAAGACCCATTGTCGGCAATGTCTGCATGAACATGTTCATGGTGGATGTAACAGGCATGGACAAAGTCCGGGTGGAAGATGAAGTCATTATATTCGGTCAAAGTAAAGATCAATTTATATCCATTGATGAAGCGGCGGAATGGGCTGGAACCATAAGCTATGAGGTCATATGCAGAACCGGTTGCAGCGTCCCCAGGGTGTATTATAAAAATGGAATGATGATTGATTGTGAAGAAACTTTATTGATCGAAAATGAAGATAATACAAGAGTGTGAAAATTGAAAGGATGGCTTTATGTATCCAAGGGTTTTAATCGATTTAAGAAAGTTCAGGACAAACGTTGAAGTCGTTAGCAAAAGAATGCAAAGAAAAGGCATTGAAGTATATGGAGTAACCAAAGTTTTTTGCGCAGATATTAATCTTACAAATGTATATGTTGAAGCCGGTCTCAAAGCCGTTGCAGATTCTCGGATTGAGAACATCCGAAAATTGGAAAATCTTAGCATCATGAAGGTTCTGCTGCGAATTCCTATGCAAACTGAGGTCGAGGATGTAATCCGATATGCAGACGTATCCCTGAATTCTGAAATCAGCACCATCAGGCTGCTCAGCGATGAAGCCATTCGCCAGGGAAAGGTGCATCAGGTCATACTGATGATTGACCTTGGAGATTTACGCGAGGGATTCTTTGATGAGGATGAGCTTTATAAAGCTACTGAAGAGGCAAAAAAGCTTAAGGGAGTAAAGGTTATTGGCATTGGCACTAACCTTACTTGCTTTGGAGCGGTTATACCAACCCTTGAACATATGGAGAGAATGATTGAGATTAAGAAAAATCTGGAAGCGAGAACCGGTATGGAACTTGATATCATATCCGGCGGAAATTCCAGCTCATATTATTTGATGGAGGACGGAAAGCTGCCGAAAGAGATCAACAATCTGAGGATTGGCGAGATATTTGTATGCGGCAATGAGACGGCATTCGGCACCCGGGTTGCAGGCACATATGATGATGTCTTCATACTTGAAGCGGAGATTATCGAACTTAAGAAAAAGCCATCGCTGCCTATAGGTGAATCAGGAATGGATGCCTTTGGAAAGCACCCGGTCTATGAAGATAAGGGCGAAATGATAAGAGGAATAATCGCAATCGGAAAGCAGGATGCGGATATGAGCGGTTTGGTGCCGTTGGATGACCATATCGAAATGATCGGAAGAAGCAGCGATCATATGATACTCGACCTGACAAAGTCATCCCAGGATTATAGGGTTGGGGACATTATGCGTTTTAAACTTAAATATCCAGGCATACTATCCGTTATGACAAGCGAATATGTAGAGAAAAGCTTCATTAAATAAAGGAGACGGCAAATGAATAATATTCAAATCGCAATATGGGGTTTTGGGGCGATGGGTGCGGGGATGGCGGGCATGCTTGGCAAGAAAACAGGTGTGGATATTGCTGCCGTATGCGACATTCACCCTGATCGCATCGGTAAAAGCGTAGGTGAAGTCCTGGGGATGGACAGATGGACGGACGTGATTGTCGAAAGTGACATTGAAAAAGCGCTTTCTGGTAAAAATATTGACCTGTGCCTGCTTGCCACCGATTCGTTCACTAAAGGAGCATACCCGAAGCTGAAGATACTGATGGAGAAGGGTATTAATGTGATAACCACGGCTGAAGAGATGGCATATCCCAAGGCTCAGCAACCGAAGCTCGCACATGAGATTGATGAAATAGCCAGGGCAAATGGAGTTACGGTGCTCGGAACCGGCATCAACCCCGGACTTATTATGGATCTGCTGGTCATATGCCTTACGGGATGCATGGAAGAAGTGACTCATATTGAAGCAAGGCGTGTAAACAGCCTGTCGCCTTTCGGCATTACAGTTATGGAAGAGCAAGGGGTAGGCATAACAGAGGATGAGTTCAATAAACGCGTCTTGCAAAAAAGCATGGCCGGGCATGTCGGTTTTAGCGAAAGCATTAACATGATTGCCGATGCAATTGGTTGGAAGCTCGAAAGGTTCGAACAGCAGATGAAGCCCATACTTACCACGATTGACAGAAAATCCCCTTATGGATTTGCTGCTGCCGGCAACCTTGCGGGAATCAACATGACAGGACAGGGTTACATAAACGGTGAAGTGAAAATCGATATGATCCACCCGCAGCAGATTGAACCTGAAATGGAAGGCACACATACCGGGGACTATATTACCTTGAAAGGCAGTCCTCCCGTCAATATGGCGATTACACCTGAAGTTGACGGCGGCATCGGAACGATTGCCATGTGCGTGAACATGATCCCGCATGTAATAAACGCAAATGCCGGACTTAAAACCATGATTGACCTGCCCGTTCCAAGGGCCATAATGGGCGACATGAGAGATTTGATTGATTAGACTAACTATATGAAGTCAAGCAGTAATTGATAGAATTCTCTAAAAAGAGAAAAGCACTGGGAAAGTGCATTGTACCTTGAAAA
>JAFGQE010000059.1 GCA_016935835.1 Clostridia bacterium
GAGCCGACATCAAGTCGTATAATGTGGCTGATATAAAAATACTTAAAAGGAATCAGCGCAGGGATAAGTCAGATTACATCGAAGCGGACCTCAAGGAACTTAAGGAGCTTGAGGATTGAGGCAGGCCTGGAATCCGGCTTCATGAAAGGAGAGGTAAAATGAATATACTTGATTTTGCAATCAATATGGAGCTTGAAGGGGAGAAATTTTACAAGGAACAGGCGGAAGCCCATTCCGGCAAGGGGATAAAGGCGGTTTTCAATATGCTTGCGGATGATGAGAAAATGCATTCCTGGATACTGCAAAGCAAAAGGGACAAAACCGAATACAAGTTTGTTGACAGCAACTTGTCAGGTTATATGGACATTTTCAGAAATGAAGAAAGTTTCAGGTCTGAAATAAAAGAAACCCCCGACCAGATTGACATATACCGGCAGGCGCTTGAAAAGGAAAAGGAAAGCATTGATTTATACAGGCGTCTTCTATCGGAGTCTGCGGGCATTGACGAAACAAATCTGTACGGATATCTTGTTGAGCAGGAGGAAAAACACTACAATCTGATATATGACCTGATAACTTTGCTCGAAAGAGCCGAGTCATGGGTTGAGTCGCCTGAGTTCGGTGTCCGTGAAGAATATTGATGGTAATCATGGCATTGATGCGCCGGGTTTTGCAACCCGGTTTTTTTTATTCGCCGGCCTCCGGGTTTCAATGTGTGCGTTTTCATGGAAATAATTCCAGCGTACATAGCGGATGCTTCAGCGGAATGTGCTTCTTAAGGCTTCAGAAACTCTTTGTCTTATAAACCTGGATCGCTGAAAAACAAGGCATCAGTGAAATTCCCCAGGCCCCGGATAATTGAAACAATGAACCCGATTAAGATGCGGGATTTATTTCCCCTGGCGGTTCAGGTTGACGAATACATCCCTGTAAAACGCATCCAGGTCGTCTATGCCCGGTGGTATGTTGACAAGAACACCGCTGTTATCTTCAGAAAGCCGGAGCATTCCTCTTTGAAGGTCGCCGGCAGTTGAAGAAACATAAATGAAATTATCTTCAAAAAACTCCGGGTGGAATGCGTATACCGCCGGAAGCATATCCCACATGACGAAATAGTCGTTGCCTGTTCCGGCTTTATTAAGGACCGTCCAGAAAACGCACTGGAATTTCCAGTAGAGGGGAAAATTGCCCAGCTTTGGAAAATCTCTGAAATAGAAAGGCGCATCCATGCAGGCCTGCCCAGTCATGACCGTTACCCTCGCACCGCTGTTTATCATTGCATGGCTGGCCAAATAATCGGCGGAAAGATTAAGCTCCGGAACATCGCGGCTGCCGAGTGAAAGATCCTCCATGTAGCCGCCCATTACTATAATCTGTCCCACGTTGTTGAAGAATTCAGGATCCGCCTGTGAAGCGGCCTCGAGATTGCCTACCGGACCCGCTGCGATTATTGTAACCTCGCCGGGATATTTTGCGACTGTCTCAGCGAGAAAACGAGCGGCGTCAGTTATCCCGTCGTCGCTGGCTTGCTCACCCTTGAACAGTGGAATATCTGTGCGGCCTGCCTTTTTTAGCATGCGGACAGTATATTTGTGATCATAGGTCCTGTTCCCGAAGGTTGTCGTAATCCCAAGCAAATCAGCCTCCGGTTTATTTAGAACATACGAAAGCACAAGCCCGTCGTCAACTTCCCAGAATGATCCAAGCGTGTTGTCGCAGTCGAGTATAACCTTGATTTTGTCATCCCGGGCAACCTGATAAGTCTCTTCCGAGAATTCCTTTGATTCGCCCTGCGCAAGGGTCATAAATGCAAAGAAACCCGCCGCGGCAATTATTATGCAAAGCAGCAGGATAAGAATTGTTTTACCAAGCATCTTCAATATTTTCATAAAATGCACCCCCGTACAGTCAGTGATGTACAAAGTATATTTCATAATAAGGCGTTCGGCAAATATGTTGTCAAAAGGGTATATATAGCAGAGAAAGGAACAGTTATGAAAAAACAGGTTGCCGCAGGCCGGCTGATTCGAAAATACACGCCTTTATTTTTATTCATTATTATTGCTGCAATCCTTTTCGGTTTGGCGATGCTGATGGAAAAGGAGCAAACCCAAGGGCCGGGGCATGTCATTTTGTCGGCGGGAGCCGCACATGCGGTTGCCTTGAAAAAAGATGGAACGGTTGTTGTAATCGGCGAGAGAGCTGACAGGCAGTTTGAATCATCCGGGTGGGTTGGCATTGTTTCTGTTTCCGCGGGTTCCGCGCATACCGTAGGAATGGCATCGGACGGAAGGGTTGTTGCCGCCGGGGACAACCTCTATGGTCAGACGGAGGTGTCGGACTGGAAGGATATTGTATCGATATCGGCCGGAGCATACTTTACACTCGGGTTAAAATCCGACGGCACCGTTGTCGGAGCCGGGGATAATTTCTTCGGACAGCTTGACATCGGGGAATGGAACGGGATTGTGTCCATATCCGCAGGCGCGGTAAATTCAATCGGTCTGAAGGCGGACGGCACGGTTGTTGCCGTGGGAGACAATTCAAGGGGGCAGATAAATATAAGTGAATGGACGGATATAACGGCGGTATCCGCAGGGGCTTCGCATACGGTCGGCCTCAGGTCCGATGGCACTGTAATTGCAACCGGGGACAACTACCATGGCCAGTGCAATGTAGGTGATTGGTCTGGAATCGTTGCAGTGACCGCAGGTGCAGGTCAGACTCTGGGCCTCAAGGCGGATGGCACCGTTGTTGCGGCCGGCGACAATTACAACAGGCAGATTGATGTATCGGACTGGAGTGATGTGGTTGCGGTATCAGCCGGATGCGGTTATACAATAGGCATAACATCCGATGGCACGGCCATTTCAGCAGGCAGGACGGAGGAAATAACATCGGAGTTGCCCAGGTTCAGGGAAATCCGGACTCCCTAGGTTGAAGACCTAAACTTTTCATATTCCCTTATTGAAGGATGTGTCCGGGATATAAATGATTTCATGAGTTTAGGGCGGCCGTCATATTTGTGGCAATCTTTGGAAGCGGGTTCAGCCCCAAGCATCCGCAGCCGGGTTTCAAAACCGGGAAGCCGGCCCAGGAATGAAGCAAAGCTCCTGTTATTTGACAAGGTCCATGCAGACTCGCTTACCGCGGAAAGCCTGGGAAATGCCTGCCAGAATAATTTCTCGGCCGATGCGGTGTATTCGGTCCAAAGAGGAGCCTCTACACCAATGATAAGCCTGTTTTCATCTTCCGGCAGTCCTTGCATCCGGGGTTCATATTCATAAGTGCTTCTAAGCGGCATCAACTCATAACTGTAATCAAGATAATACTTTTTAAAAGGTGAAAATATGCATTTCCTGCCGTCTTGAAGACTTTCCCTGGTCCTTTTCAGACCAAAAGGCGACCAGTATTGTATGACCGCGCCATCATCGAGCTCTGTATGCGCCGATTCATCCCAGCATATGGCCAGGTGGTCTTTTTCTTTAAGGTATGATATTATCCGGTTCATAAAGAGCATTTGAAGTTCCCGGTAATCCTTCATGTGGTTCATTTTCATAACAAGGCGGCAGTCGGGGCAATTTCTCCAACGCTTCATGGGAACTTCATCACCGCCTATGTGGATATATTTATATGGAAAAATGGAAACAACCTCGTCAAGTATGTCCTTTGCAACGGAATATGATAATTCCTTTCCGGGGCATAATATATCCTTATAGATGCCCCATCGCCAGCCCGTCACATATGGGCCGCCCGTGCAGCCGCATCCGGGGTATGCCGCCAGGATGGCGGCTGTGTGGCCGGGCATATCAATCTCAGGAATTACTTCAATGAACCTTTCCTTTGCATAAGCAACGATGCCTTGCATTTGTTCCTTGGAATAAAATCCCGAATAGGGCGTCCCGTCAAATCTCTTTCTTCCGAACAGCAAGCCTCCGCCTGTCTGGCTTTGGAGACGGCATGACCCTGTTTTTGTCAGAAGAGGCCTCTTCCCGACCTCCATCCGAAAGCCCTGGTCGTCGGAAAGATGCCAATGGAATCTGTTCAGCTTATGAAGGGCCATGAGGTCAAGCAATCTTTCAATTGTAGCAATGCCAAAGAAATGCCTCGCCGAGTCAAGCATGAAACCCCGGTGCGGGAATCTTGGAAAGTCTTCGATAACAAGGCACGGGACAACTGCGCCTTCAACTTTATGGCCGGTCTCCAATGATGGGGGAAGCAACTGGCGCAGTGTCTGCGCACCATAAAAAAAGCCGGCGCTTCCGCAAGCAAAAACAATAATCCTGCAAGGTTCGATCTGCAGGCGGTACGCCTCGGGATTTTCAATCGAATCATCTTCCTCAAACAAAACAGAGCCTTCGATATCCCTGCCAAGACCTGTGATATTGCATAGAAAACTACCGGCCGCAAGGCTTTTGGGACCATATGATACTTTCATGTCCGGGCAAAACACAAAACTTCCTTCCGACGGCATCACTTTGTTGGGCAAGGGAATCACATTAAGGATATTTTTCATAAAATCAAGCTCTCCATATACGAATCATACCACAAGCCCGGCATGATGGCTAAATGCAGGAAAGGGCAATGCCCGGGGACGGCATGAACCGGATTTGTATCACCGGTTCCGTAAATCAGCATTCTTGACACATTTGTTAGGCGCGGTTACCATGAATGCAGGGCCATGGGAGTAATTCTTTGAGGGGAAGGGCAGATGATGGAAAAATTGAAGTTCCGTGAGAAATTCGGGTTTGGCATGGGTGTCCTTGGGCAAAACTTGATTTACGGTCTCATTGTGTCATATTTATTGATTTACTATACTGATGTTGCGCTGATACCAACCGCCGTAACAGGACTTTTGTTCCTTACGGCAAGGATATGGGACGCGGTTAATGACCCTTTCATGGGCATAATAGCCGACAGGACGCGAACAAGGTGGGGGCGCTTCCGTCCATACATGCTTTTTACACCGGTATTCATCGGCATCATTACATATCTGGTCTTTTCGGTGCCCGACATATCACCCGGGGGGAAAGTGACCTATATTTTCGTAACATACATACTATGGGGAATGATTTATACAGTTGCTGACATACCGATGTGGTCCCTGACTTCAGTCATAACAAAGGACACCGCGCAAAAAACAAGACTGATCGGACTCATCACCGTGTTCTCGCTGATAGGAATGGTGGGAACGGGAGTTCTTGTCGTCCCGATGCTCGGGGCCTTCGGCGGGGTCGGCTCGGCCAGGGCATATAAAATGGTCGCTTTAATATTCAGCATAATATGCACAATAACGATGATTGGGATTTTCTTCGCAACCAAAGAACGGGTTCTGCCTGACAATAAAAAAATATCCGTCAAGGACAATTTCAAGGTAATTTTCAGGAATAAGCCTTTATTGCTGGCTATTTGCTCATATGTGATAATTATGTCGATCATGACGATATCGCAGGCGGTTATGGTTTTTTTCGCCCAATATAACCTTAATGACGTCGGGCTTGTTCCCCTCCTGACCATCGTGATGTTCATTCCACTGCTTGCCGGCACCGCGATGTCCGGGCCGCTTTCGGGAAAGTTCGGCAAGAAGAACCTGTTCATTTATTCAGGAATTCTAAGGATAATAACGTATATTGTCTTCTTCTTCACGGGGTACGGGAATACTGTGCTTGTACTGGTGTTCGTGGCAATGATCGGATTTTTGATGGGAATGCCGACCGTCCTTCTTACTGCCATGCTGGCGGACAGCGTCGTATACGCGCAATGGAAACTTGGCATAAGAAGCGACGGTCTTGTTTTTTCAATGAGGACATTCATGTCCAAGATATCAAGCGCCATTGGAGGAGGACTTGCCGCTCTTTTGCTGGGATTGTACGGGTATGTTCCGAATGCCGTGCAGAGCCGCATGGCGCTTGACGGAATTTTTCACATGAATACATTGCTTCCGGCGGCCGCGACATTCCTTGGATTGATTCCTTTTCTGTTCTATGATCTGACGGACAGGAAGGTGGCGGAGATAACGGCGGAACTTGAAACAGCGGATGCCGGAAAGTCCGATTGATGGCAATTGAAGCGAAAGGCGGGGGCGCATTGACAGACGATGTTTCTGAAATTTTGAAAAAACTGACGTTGGAAGAAAAAGCAGGGTTATGTTCCGGCAGCGGGTTCTGGAACCTGAAGTCGATAGAACGGCTGGGTATGCCCGGAATCATGATGACCGACGGACCGCACGGGCTTAGAAAGCAGACGGGCGAAGGAGACCATGTGGGCCTCAGGGATAGTGTTCCGGCTACATGTTTCCCAACGGCCAGTGCGACGGCAAGCTCATGGGACACGGAATTGCTGACCGAAATGGGCAGGGCGATTGCGAAAGAATGCCTTCAGGAGGGGGTTTCGGTCATACTGGGACCAGGGGCGAACATAAAGAGATCGCCCCTGTGCGGCAGGAATTTTGAATATATTTCCGAGGATCCTTATATGACCGGGAAGATGGCGGCCGCGCTCATCAAAGGAATACAGTCGCAGGGAATCGGAGCATCTCTCAAGCATTATGCCATGAACAATCAGGAAACAAGGAGAATGACAATTGATTCCGTGGTTGATGAGCGCACCCAGAGGGAGATTTATTTGACAGGCTTTGAGATTGCTGTCAGGGAATCCAGACCGTGGACCGTTATGTGCTCATACAACAAGGTGGATGGAACGTATATGAGTGAAAACAACCATATGCTGAACGATGTTCTCAGAACGGAATGGGGATTCGACGGCGTTGTCGTAACGGACTGGGGCGCTTGCAACGACAGGGTAAGCGGATTAAAAGCCGGACAGGACCTCGAGATGCCGTCAAGCAATGGAAAGAATGATAAAAAAATCATCGAGGCGGTGATTGCAGGGGATTTGCCGATGGAAATTCTTGACAGGGCGGCATCCCATATAATAAGGCTGGCATTAAAAGGCATGCAGAACAACAGGCCAGGATTCAGATATGATGCAAAGGCTCATAATGTGCTTGCAAGGAAGATTGCCGCTGATTCGGCGGTGCTGTTAAAAAACGAAGGAGTGCTTCCGCTTAATAAAAACAGCAAGCTGGCGGTAATAGGTGAATTTGCAAAAAAGCCAAGATACCAGGGCGCGGGGTCTTCGCTCATCAATCCGCATAAAGTGGAATCTTTTTGCGAAGAGCTGGACAAAACCGGAATTGACTATGAATATGCGGGCGGCTATGACCTTAAGTCGGAAAATCCGGATGAAGTTCTACTCGGACGGGCCAGGGAATGCGCCGCGGGAGCGGATACGGCAGTCATCATTGCAGGATTGCCCCCGGCATACGAATCGGAAGGATTTGACAGGAAACATATGCGGATGCCAAAATCACACAACCGGCTGATAGAGGAAATCGCTTCAGTCAATCCAAACACCGTGGTCGTCCTGTTCAACGGAGCTCCCGTAGAAATGCCCTGGGCAGGAAGCGTGCGGGGAATACTTGAATGCTACCTTGGGGGCCAGGCGGGCGGCGGGGCTGTGGCGGACTTGCTTTTCGGGGATATAAATCCATCCGGAAAACTCGCGGAAACATTTCCTTTAAGACTTGAGGATACGCCTTCATTCAGGTACTTTCCGGGTTACACTAAAACCGTGGAATACAGGGAGGGAATTTATACAGGCTATCGCTACTATGACAAGGCCGGGAAAGAAGTTTTGTTCCCGTTCGGACATGGTCTGAGCTACACGGAATTCGAATATTCGGATCTTTCAGTGCAAAGGAAAGGCGAATATGACTTTAGGATAAGCGCGGATATCAGGAACAACGGAAATCGTGCGGGAGCGGAAGTCGTGCAGCTGTATGTCGGCAACAATGAGTCACCCATATTCAAGGCAGTCAATGAATTGAAAAGTTTTAAGAAGATTTTTTTGGAGCCAGGTGAAAGAAAGACGGTTGTTTTCGAGATAGGGGAAAGGGCATTTTCATTTTACAACATCAACATACCGGGATGGCATGTCGACGAAGGTGTTTATAAAATCAGCATAGGAGCCTCAAGCAGGGATATCAGGCTTGAGTGCAAGGTTGAACTTGGGGACAGCATGAATTCCGTGGTTCCCGACTACAGGAAGGCTGCCCCGGGATATTATTCATTTGCAGAAAGCGGATTTGAAATTGAAGAAAACCAGTTCAGGATTCTATATGGCAGAAATCTGCCTGAAAGGGAACCGGTTCCCGATGAGCCATTTCAACAAAACTCCACACTGGGAGAAACAAGGAAAAAGCTTCTGGGGAGAATTGTATTCGGAATAATGAAAAGACAGGTAAGTAAAATGCTCGGCGAGTCCGGGGATTCCGCGGAGTCGGGACTTCTGATGGTAGAGGCGATGCTGTCTGAAATGCCCGTCAGGGCCGTAGGAATGATGGGCGGGGACATGCTCCCGCCAAATTTTACAGACGGGTATATAACGATGCTGAACGGAAAATTCATCAAGGGAATCAGCATGATGTTCAGAAGGCAAAAACCGATTATATAAAAAAGCACATGATTATGCAGGGGGAATAAACAATGTTTGAAATTGAAAAAATACTGGTCGAGTATCGAAAGAACGCCATGGGAATTGATGTTCCCATACCCAGGTTTTCATGGAAGCTTGACGCAGACGGACGGAACGTCATGCAGACTGCTTTTAGAATTCTGGTCCTCTCCGGAAAAGGAACGGCGTGGGATAGCGGCAGGATTGAGTCAAGCTGCTCGATAAATGTGGAATACGGAGGAACAGACCTTGAGAAGATGACGATTTATCATGTCAAGCTTACAAGCTGGGACAACCGGGGGAACATGGCGGAGTGCGAAACAACGTTTGAAACCGGCCTGATGACATATAAAAATCTAAAAGCGGGATGGATTACGCATGATTTATCCCCGGGGGAAGAGGCATGCCCGGTGTTTGTCAGGAAATTCAGCCTTTCGCGTGAAGTAGAATCTGCAAGGATTTATGCCACTGCGCTTGGAATATATGATCTTTATCTTAATGGGGAAAGGGTTTCTGACGAGTACTTTTCACCGGGGTGGACGAGTTATAATAAAAGGCTTCAATACCAGGCATATGATGTGACAAAACTATTGAAGGCTGATAATGAATTGCGGGCAACCGTTGCAAACGGATGGTACAAGGGAAATTTTGCGTTCGAAGGAAGAAGAAACATATACGGCGATACGGCCGCCTTCCTCATGGAACTTCATGTGACTTACTCCGACGGAAGCAAAGAGCTGATAACCACGGATGAAAACTGGGGATTCACAACCGGTGAGGTAAGGTACAGCGAGATATACCACGGCGAGACGGTTGATAAAATTGCTGTTGCAACCGAAATAATGCCTGCAAGGGCCTATGATCATGCCACTGACATGATTATTGCCGCGGAGGCGGAGCCGGTAAGGATAACAAAAAGGCTGCCCGCCATCGGGTTGATCAATACGCCGGACAATGAGACTGTAATCGACTTTGGCCAGAACTTGACGGGTTTCGTGGAGTTCACGGCTAAAAGGAATAAGGGCGATATTATAACCATAAGGCATGCAGAGGTGCTTGATAAGAACGGAAATTTCTATACCGAGAACCTTAGGGCGGCAAGGGCGACGGACACCTTCATATGCAGCGGCAACGAGGACTTTTTCAGGCCAAGGTTCACATTCCACGGATTCAGATATATAAGCGTGGAAGGACTTGGTAAAAACCCGGAGATATCCGATTTCACTGCCTGCGTACTGCATACGGACATGATGCAAACGGGAAGGTTCGAATGCTCGGATGCCATGGTAAACAAGCTTCAGGCGAACATAGTATGGGGACAGCGGGGGAATTTTCTGGACGTTCCCACGGACTGTCCGCAAAGAGATGAAAGGCTTGGGTGGACGGGGGATGCACAGGTGTTTGCCGGAACCGCCGCATATAACATGAACACGGCATTGTTCTTCGGTAAGTGGCTCAGGGACCTGTCTGCGGACCAGTCTGCTTCAGGAAGCGTGCCTTATGTGATTCCGGATGTGATTACAAAAAAAGGCGATGAGGCAAGATGCTCCGCGGCATGGGGGGACGCCGCGGTTATCGTTCCATGGACAATGTACTGGCATTACGGAGACATCCGCTTTCTCGAGATGCAATACAGAAGCATGACAAAGTGGGTGGATTACCTTGCCGGGCAGGACGGGGGAACATACCTGTGGAAGTCGGGAACGCATTTCGGGGATTGGCTTGGACTTGACATGGAACAATACTTCGCCCAGCTAAAATTTTCGAATGAGAGCGCGACCGGAGCCACGGACAAGCATTTCATTGCGACTGCGTTTTTTGCATATTCAACCGGGATCGTGGCTAAAACGGCAGGTTTATTGGGCAGGAATCAGGATGAAAGGAAATACGGGGAACTTCATGAGAAAATAATCGGAGCCTTCAGGAATGAATTTGTAACAGCCGGCGGGAGATTGGTCAGCGAGACGCAGACGGGCCTTATTCTTGCATTGCTGTTCAACCTTGTCGAGGAGAGGCACCGCAAGGGGCTGATTGAAAAACTTGAAGAAAATATAAGGAGGCACAACAATCATATGGTCGCGGGATTTGTCGGGGCATCATACCTAAGCCATGTGCTTTCTGACAACGGACTTCACGAATTGGCGGGAAAACTGCTGCTTCAGAAGGATTACCCGTCCTGGCTTTATCCGATAACGAAAGGCGCCACAACGATATGGGAGCGGTGGAACGGAATCATGCCCGACGGTGATTTCGCAACGCCTGCAATGAATTCATTCAATCATTATGCGTATGGCGCCATAGGCGACTGGATGTACAGGAAACTGCTGGGTATCAATGCCGCAGAACCGGGGTATCGTGAGATAATGATTTCCCCGATGCCAATGGAAGGCATTGATTATGCAAGCGGCTCGCTTGAGACAATGTACGGCAATATATTGTGCGAATGGAAGACGCATGGCGATGATTTTGAAGCCGATGTGGAAATCCCCGTAAACTGTACAGCGAAATTCAGGTTTCCCGGAAGCGGGGAAACGGTGCGGGCAGGTTCGGGCAAGCATCATTTCATTGAAAAAAAACAGGCAGCCCGATGACAAAATCATTTGCCGGGATAAAAGGTAAAAACAAGCAAGCCATGGATGCCATCGGTCTGGTTGAACATGAAGGGATTCCTATTTCCCTGGTGCATATAATGCAGCATGAATATATTGAGCGCATCGCCGGGGCAGAACCCGGGGATTACCTGAGAAATCCAGAGGAAACATATATCCGATGCCTTAAAAATATAGATGTAAGCGTCGTGGACCAGTATCTTGCACTGAATCCGCTGAGAATGGGAAACAAGGGATTTGAAAGCAATGGAAAGAAATATGGCGGAGCTGTAATTTGTGATGGAGTTGCAATAGATTCACCTGAAGCCGTCGTTGATCATTTGGAGAAATACGAATTCCCAAGGCTTGCCGAAGCCGTACGTAGATTTAATGAAAACGAACGAATAAAGGAAATAATAACCTCCGAAAATGAAATGCAGTATAAACTGGGCGAAGGCATTATGAAAACCGGATATGCATACTTCATGTTTCCAATTCTTTTTTACTCTAAATACGGATATGAAAACTATTTCATGGCATATGCCCTGTATCCGGAAATAATTGAAAAGCATTTCTCGCTTCAGGCGGAATATGCCATAATCAATAACAATGCGGCCATCAAGGCGATCAATATAGGCAATCTTAGCAAGCTGTTCAGGCTTGACCATGACATGGCTGATTCAAGGGGCATTCTTTCGGGGATCAAAAGCCTGGAAAAACTCTGGATGCCCCACTTTGCAAGATGCTTGGCTCCTGCGGTAAGGGCAGGCGTCAAGTTCATATGGCACTGCGATGGGAATCTCATGGAATTGATTCCCTGGCTGCTTGATACCGGGATCAAGGGATTCCAGGGGTTCCAGTATGAAGACGGCATGGATTATGTAAAGATCTGCAGGATGAAGACAAGGGATAATGAGCCGCTGATAATATGGGCCGGTGTTTCAGTAACCAGGACGCTTCCATTTGGAACCCCGGACGATATAAAAAAAGAAATGAGGTTTCTTGCTGAAAACGGGCCGGGACCCGGACTTTTCCTGGGATCATCAAGCTCCATAACACCGGGGGTTCCATGGAAAAACATTGAGACATTGATTGAAGGATTGCAATATTATAAAAGATGCAGGAGAAGGTTATGATTATCAAAACCGTAAAAAGCCGACGGGAAATGAAGGAATTCGTACGTTTGCCGGAGAATCTTCACGGAAAAAGTCCGTTCTTTGTTCCACCGATGTGGCTGGAGGAGAGAAATGCTTACTATGCAAGGAAAAACCCGATGCTCAGCAATTCTGATTTTGAGCTTTTTCTCGCAATTGACGAAGCCGGCAGGACCGTGGGAAGAAACCTGGTGTACATCGATAAAAATTTCAATGAATTTTACAACTCAAAAACGGGGTTTTTCGGAGCTTTCGAGTGCATTGACGACAAGGAAGCCGGCGCCATGCTGGTTGCGGAGGCCGAGAAATGGATATCTGGCAAAGGAATGGATACGGTAAGGGGTCCCATACATCCCGTGGCGGAAAACTGGGGCTTTGTTTATGGAGGGTATGACAGTCCGCCCATGTTCATGTCGCCTTGGAATCCGGAATATTATCATGGTTTTTTCAAAGACTACACAAAGGCAAAGGACCTGCTTGTATATGAAGCGGATATGCGGACGGGATACGTCCTCCCAGAGAGATACAATTCATTCTTTGATAAATTCAAGGAGAGATATCCGGGCGTCAGCTTCAGGAGACTGGACAAAAAGAACCTGGGGCAAGAGGCAAGGAACATACTCGAAATATCGAACGAAGCTTATGCAAAAAACTGGGGGTATGTCCCGCTGGAACTTTCCGTCATGGAAGACATGATGAAGAAACTCAAGCTGATAGTCGACCCTGATGCGGTGTGGATTGCGGAAAACGAAGGAAAGGCGATCGGATACTGCCTTGGATTTCCGGACATAAACATAATATTGAAAAAGATAAAAGGAAGGATGTTTCCAACCGGATGGGCGAGAATGCTGTTTGGAATCAAAAAACTTGACGAGTACAGGCTTTTCGGCCTTGCCGTTCATCCCGACTGGCAGGGCAGGGGACTCGATGCCATTATGTACATCAATCTTTACAATCATCTTCTGGATAAAAACATACTAATGGAGGCGAACTATATACTTGAGGATAATTTCAGGATAAGAAACGCACTTGAAAAACTGGGTATGGAACACATAAAGACTTACCGGGTATATGAAAAAAAGCTGACGGCTTCAAACTGAAGGCTTTATAATTTTTATTCAGACACATTAACAGATATGCAAAGAAATGTTATGAGGTATTAATCAGCTCCCGTGAACCCTCTGGGCGTGGTGTCTCTTCTGAAGACGTCTTCTCATGAACAGTAGGACCAGATATATCAGGGTGCTGATTACTATTATGCAGACACCGGAAGGAATGTTTATGTAGTAGGATAATGTCAGCCCGGTTATGCAAAAGACCATGCTGATTATGATCGAGGCAAGGATGACCCGGCCATAGGACTTGAAATAAAGCTTGGCAATGGAAACGGGGATTGTCATAAGGGCAATGGTAAGGATAATCCCGACTATTTTTATAAGCACCATTATTCCAACGGGAATCATTATGTATACGACCCATTCAAGCAACCGCGTGTTTATGCCTCGGGCCTTTGAATATTCCTCATCGAAAAGATAGATTATGAGATGGTGATAGAGCATTATGAAAACAAAGGATATGATTATTGTAAAGATAAGCATATAGATGATGGAGCTTGTTGAAACCGAAAGAATGTCGCCAAATAGATAACTGGTCATGTCCGGCATGTATCCGGGCGCCAGGGATATGAACAAAATTCCCAGTGCCATCCCGAAAGACCACAGTATGCCCGTCATGGTATCAGATTTCATCTTTGTGTTTTTTGATAGGCGGGATATCAGTATGGATGAACCAACGGCAAATGCGAGACCTCCCCAGATTGGTTCAAAACCGGCCAGATATCCAAAGCCTATTCCTCCGAAGGATGCGTGGGCTATGCCGCCTGACATGCTTATAAGCCTTTTCTCTATTGCTATAGTGCCTATTATTCCCGTCACGATGCTTGCCAGAACCGCTGCAATAAGGGCATTTTGCATGAATGTGTAATTTAATATGGCGTCGATCATAATATTATCCGCCCTCCGAGTTTTTGCTTTAAATCCATGCTTGATGCATATTCAGTGGCGGTTCTCCTGACATAAATGGCCGAGTCGGCGATATCAAGGATGTCATTGAGATGATGGCTTGCGACAAGAATGGTTTTGTCCGACTTCAATCCTTCCAGAATTCCATATAGCTCCCTGGCGGCGTCTACATCAAGATTGCCATCCGCTTCATCAAGAACAATTATATCGGCATCGGATGCAAGTGCCCTTGCTATGATTGCCCGTTTAAGTTCACCGCCTGAAAGTTGATTGATTCCCCTTCCTTCATAACCGTCCAGGCTGACACGGGCAATCGAGTTCAATGCCCGCTCCCGCTGATCCCTTGTATATTTGCAGAACGGTTTTACTTTTTTACACAATGTGCCCGTAAGAACCATTTCAAGGACAGTTATTGGGAAGGATGTGTCAAAATCAACAAACTGGGAAACATATGCAATCGCATGGCTGTCATTTACATTTATCAGGCCCTTGTCTGGTTTTATAAGACCGGAAAGAAGTTTCAGCAAAGTGCTTTTCCCTCCGCCGTTTGGACCGACAACAGCGGTAAGACTTTTTTCATAAATTGTGAAATTAAGGTCGCTTACCGCGCAGACCTCGTCATAGCAAAAACGAACGTTTTCAAACGTTACAATAGGATTTCTTGTCATTGGCCCCCGCCTTCCCCGCCGCCCAGGGCATTTGCAAAATCCCGCAGAGACTGTATGTAATCCTGTGACAATGGCGAGGCTTTGACTACCCGGCCATTGATTTCCTCCGCGATTGTCCGAGCCTGGTTGTCATCGAATTCATCCTGGTAAAACACGATGCTGATTCCTTCCTCCCGGGCATGTTTTATGACTTCCTGCATCTCGGAGGCAGTGGCCTTTTTTCCCGCGACTTCTATTGATATCATCTCAAGACCGAAATCATCGGCAAAATACCCATAGGATCCATGGTATATCATAAAGGACCTTGATTCCATGGGCTCAAGAATATTCTTGATTTCTGACTCCAGGGCTTCTATTTCCAGTATGAAAGCAGAGGCATTCTCCATATATATGCTTCTATTGTAAGGATCTATCGTTGACAGGGTGTTCGCTATTGCAGAGACCATAACCACGGCCCGCCTGGGTGAAAGCCAGAGATGCGGATCTATGGTAAGTCCATCGGAATCATTTGAAACAGTTTCTTCATTCTCATCGCCGTGGTCATGCCCGGCCGCCATAAGAAGCGGATATATCTTGCTGACTTCGTCCCTGAGATTAACAATCAAAAGATTTTTATTAAAATCACTTGCCTTGGGAAGTATATTGGCTTCTTCAGTGGGCATCTGCAGAGTAAAATATACAGTCGCATCCGAGAGCATCCGCATCTCATTCGAAGACGGATTATAATTCGCAGGGCTGTTTCCCGGAGGAATGAGGGTTACGACGTCAACCAAGTCTCCCGCGACTCGTTCAACAAATGCCGCCTGGGGCACGATTCCGACGGCTATTATTATTCTGTTGGTTCCCGGTTCATTGACACATGAGACGAGCACCAGGGATAGCATTATGGCCGCTGACGCGGCTTTTAAAATTCTTTTCATTAATACCCTTCGCTATTGCAACACAGTTGCAATAATAAATTAGCATATATATTTTACCCTGTCAATTTGACTGTTAACGCGACAGGTCAAAATGATTTGTTGTTTTATATGGATATTTACTGTGCGCAGCCATAAGCCATTGACCACTATTTTATAAGGAGGAATATCACGGGAACAACTTGAATGCAAATAATTAGCGCAACGATACGGCCGGCTGTTGCAGGTGAAACCGAATATATGGGAAAGTCCAAAAAACTGACGGCGCAACGGGAAAATCCCTTTCATTTGTCCGCGCAATCGGAACATTTGCCATAGATTTCAATGACATGATGGGATTCAATAAAATTATTTTCCTTGAGATATGGTTTCCAGAAATCCACGCGGCAAGGGAAGTTGATTATCCTGCCGCATTCGGTGCATATCAAATGGTGATGGGGGGAACTGTCGCAAAGCTTGTAAAGGTTCAGTCCCGAAGAGTCAATCATTGACTCAAGTATCCCGGCATCCGCAAAGCCCTGGACATTTCGATATATCGTCGCATCATCAATCTTCATTTGCATTGGAATCCGGGAGCGAATTTCCCCGGCTGAAAGCATGGTGTCCGTATTATCCAGCAAGATGTCCAGAATCGCCATTTTCTGCCGCGTAATCCTATGGCCGCCCGCCTTGAGTTTCTTGTAGATGTCCTCTTTATCAATCATTGAAAATCCTGCCCGGTTCATAAAAACCAATACAAGCTTAACGCCGGGAAGAAGGTATGTCAACCGACACGGAATAAGCGGGATTCAAAAACCGGTTCCTCGATTAAAAAAGGCAGACTATCCTGGGATAAGGAAGACGGGGGGCTTTCATAGCCCCGTGAATGGATTGCAAGATTGCTTTTTTATTTCCAATTGCTAAAATATGGGTATAAAGATTATGGATTGTATTCATTTCCATATTTTTAACGATGGGGGAAGATGTAATGAAAACAAAAGCTTCGGTATACCTGCGCGGTTCATCAAAATTCAAGGTTGTCAGTATAACAGGAGAAGACAAACCGATGATAAATGAAGATATGCTCGGCAAATGGCAGCATTTGATTAATCTGACAGCCAAAATCCTGAACATTCCTGCAGCGCTTATAATGCAGATCACGGAAGAGAACATGCAGGTTTTCCTAAAAAGTCAAAACCCGGAGAATCCGTATGAATCCGGTGGAAGCGACCGGCTGGGGCACGGATTATATTGCGAGACAGTCATAGGAACAAACCGGGAACTGCTTGTCGAAAATGCTCTTGAAAATGAAAAATGGAAGGATAATCCGGATGCAGGCCTCAATATGATTTCATATTACGGACTTCCGCTCAGATGGCCGGACGAGGAAGTGTTCGGGACCATTTGCATTCTTGACTCCAAGGAAAATGATTATGAAAGGAACGCAACGGAACTTATCGGAGAAATAAAGGAAGCAATTGAAGCAGACCTTAAGTTTCTTGTTGATTATGAGAAGCTTGAGCGTATAAAGGAAAAGATAAGGAATATACAAAAGCTGGAATCTGTAGGAATTCTCGCCGGCGGGGTAGCCCATGAAATAAACAATCCCTTGAATGGGATAATCAACTACAGTCAGCTTATAAAGGAAGCGGCGGCCGGCAATTCCGATGCAGTCGGCTATGCATCGGAGATAATAAGCGAGGCTGGGCGAATAGCTGATACTATCAGCAGCCTGCTTGCTTTTTCGGGAAATGAAACGCAGGGTGTTTCAATCCATATGCCCTCCGATATAATAAACGGAATCATTTCGCTGATAAGCGGAATGATAAAGGTAAATAAAATTCATCTTGTCATGGAAATAGAAGAGGGGCTACCGCTGATTGAAACCAATCCGCAGTTGCTGCAGCAGGTGATACTTAATCTTGTCTCAAATTCAATGGATTCCCTGAACAATAAATATATCGGCGCGGACAAGGACAAGATTTTAAAGATAGCATGCAATAGGGCGGAGGACACAGGCGGAGACTTCATCCGCATAACAGTGGAGGATTATGGACTGGGAATTGCAGAATCAACCGGGCGTCATATATTCGACCCGTTCTTTACTACAAAGGACAGGACGGAGGCAACAGGCCTGGGACTGTCGATCAGCTATGGAATAGTCAAGGAGCTCGGTGGAGAGATTACATATGAATCCGAGGAGAACAAATGGACGAAATTTCATGTGCTTATTCCTGTGGGCGGAATCCAGTCCGGAGCTTGATTTTTGTATTGTAAGCAAGTTATGTTGAAGCATCAGGACAAGGACAGGTTGAATAAAGGCGACGGCTTGATCTAATAAAAGACTTGTTCAATTCAAGGAAACTGTCAGGGAAATCCAGCTGGCAGAGATATGGGGGTATTGATATATGCTTTATGATTTTTTGGCGGATAAATTTGATTTTATCAGGAAAATGAAACCGGATGAGTTCGAGTATCTCAAGAAAAACATATTATATAAGGAGATTAAAAAAGATGAGATGATATTCGGCGCACACGACAGGTGTGAAAGCATACCTCTTGTCATCAGGGGCCAGCTCAGATTGTTTCGCGTATCTGATGAGGGGAGGGAGATGACAAGCTACTATATAATGCCGGGCAACATATGCATACTGGCGGCTGTATGCACAATAGGCATGATGGAATATGATTTCACCGCGCAGGCCGTGGAAGATACACTCATGGCAATGCTTGATCCTGAAAGCTTCAGGCATCTTTTGAATACAAGCAGCAGCTTTAAAAATTTTGTTTTTATTGAAATGGCGGATAAGTTGATTACATCCATTTCACTTATTGACGATATGAAATTCACTAAGATTGAAGACAGGATAATGGAATATCTCCACAGGAATGCCGATGAGGATGGCTTGCTGTCAATAACCCACGAAAATTTGGCTGTTAACATAGGAACGGTGCGCGAGGTTGTAAGCAGGCAGCTTAAAAAAATGGAAAAAAGCGGGAAAATCATCATGGGAAGAAAAGAAATACGATTATTGGATAGTTGAGTGACTAAGTCACAGAAAACCCTCCTGACAGTTGTTATCTTTTTAACATAATTTTTTTATAAGGAAGGGTTTGAAAATGACAAAAGAAATAACGAAGGAAAACTTCAACAGCGTTGTCGAAACAGACAAACCGATACTGATCGACTTCTGGGCGGAATGGTGCGCACCCTGCAGGATGCTGGGACCAATAGTGGAGGATATAGCCAAAGGGTACGGAGACAAGGTTGTGATAGGCAAGGTCAATGTGGATAATCAAAGGGAACTTGCCCAGCACTTTGGCATAATGGGGATTCCCAGCGTGTTCATACTCAAGGACAAGCAGATTGTGAACAATCTGGTAGGCGTCCGTCCCAGGAAGGATTATGAGAAAGTCCTGGACTCTCTTTTGGAACCGGCTGTATAATTGAACAGTGCCACCCGGTTAATCAAGAGGGAAATCTGGGCTTTTATTTGCTATAATGGCAGTAAGAGCGAGGTAAGATGGTTATGTATGACGTTATAATAATAGGCGGCGGCCCCGCGGGATATTCAGCTGCCCTTTACAGTGCAAGGGCTAACTTAAAGACTCTTTTGTTTGAGAGGCTTTTTTCCGGCGGACAGATGGCAACTACGGAATTCATGGAGAATTATCCGGGCTTTGAGGAACCGATAAACGGATTCGACCTTGCGATAAAGATGGAAAATCAGGCAAGGCGTTTCGGGGCCGAGATCATGATTGATGAAGTCATTGATATGGAACTTGAAGGAAGCGTTAAAACGGTGAAGACTCTTGCCGCCGAATACAAAAGCAAGGCCATAATACTTGCCATGGGAGGGTCCCCCAAGGAGCTCGGCCTTCCGGAGGAGTCTCTTTTAAAGGGGCGTGGAATATCATACTGTGCGACTTGCGACGGTTCTTTTTACAAGGATAAAACCGTCGCCGTAATAGGCGGGGGAGATACTGCGGTCGAGGATGCGCTTTATCTGTCACGGTTATGCAAAAAGGTATATCTGATTCACAGGAGGGATTCTCTCAGGGCGACAAAATCCCTGCAAGTCGAGCTGTTCCGCAATAAAAAGGTAGAGATTGTATGGGACAGCGTCATAAAGGGAATTTTAGGCGATCAGGCTGTCGAAGGTATGAATATTGCAAATGTAAAGACCAATGAAGAAACTAGGATTGACGTTGAAGGTATATTTGTTGCAATAGGCGCCAACCCCAATACAGGTCTTGTAAAAGGCAAGGTCAGGATAAGCGATGAAGGATACATTGTTACCGATGAAGAAATGAAGACTGATATTCCCGGTGTGTTTGCCTGCGGCGACATCCGTCAGAAAGCGTTTAGGCAGGTTATAACCGCAGCGGCCGACGGCGCCATAGCGGCATATTCAGCAGAAAAGCACATCGGCACCTGAGAGGGTTTTCGCATTCATCCGGTGGAATGCAATTCAATGGGCATTCAAAAACATACGGCACAGGAAACAACATTTTAGTAAGGAACAAATGGAAATGCTTGAAGAAACGATGCTCGGTAAAAAAGTCTGGGCTGTGGTGGGAGCAAACAGAAACCCCGGGAAATACGGAAACATGATATACAAAAAGCTAAGGGCGAGGGGATATGAAGCTTATGCGGTAAACCCTATTTACGATACCGTGGAAGGCGATGTTTGCTACCCGGGCCTGTCATCGCTGCCTAAGACACCCGATGTCGTAAATATGGTGGTTTCCCCAAAAAAGGGATTGGAAATAATCAAAGAGGCAAAGGCACTTGGAATTGAGTATATATGGCTGCAACCAGGCACATATGACGATGAACTGATGAAAGAAATAGACAGGCTGGGACTGTCCGCGGTGCAGGCGTGCGTACTGGTTGCGACAAGATAAAGGCATCTGTTATACATAAAAAAATGAAAGCCGGAATAGACCGGCTTTTATATTGTGTGGTAATATTATTTACAAAAGGCCGGAGGGTTTATTATGAAAGTATTCTCGAGATTTTTGGTTTTTGCATTGGCTGTATTTATGATAGGGTTATGCGCTTGCTCTGGAAATGCGGAAAATTCTCCCGATGATTCGGGGACTCCCGTTCCAACTTCATCGACATCGGAACCTTCCGCAACACCGGCAAATCCCGGGGCTTCACAAACCGCTCTTCCCGGAACCTCCCAGGAGCCGTCTCCGGAACCATCTCCTTCTCCCGCGGCTGAACAGGGGATTTCAAAGGTCGTTCTTGTAAACGATGCAAACAGCACCGGAAACAATCATTTTACAGCGGCTCACTATGGACTTCATTCGGCATATACCGGCGAGTATGTTGTCTTCATCAACTATATGACGCTGCTGAGGCATGGAGGGGATCATTCGCTTGCTCCGGAGGCTGTCGAGGGATTTCAATACCAGGGCGAAGGCCTTTTGTTCCATGACGGCCTGCTATACTTCATGATATACGATTTCAATGTGGGAGAATACTACCTGTATTCATATGATTTTGAAAATGAACCTGTCAAGGTCATGGACAGTACGGTTTATTATTATGAATTCATAAACGGAAAGCTTTACTTCACGAAGCAATTCGTTCAAGGTCCCATATTCTCATATGACATGGCAAGCGGTGAGGAAAGGCAGGTTACAAAATACAGGGCGCATGACTTCACATCCGATGGAAACGACATTTATTTTTATGCGACCGATGCCGGAACCGCGCCTGGACTTGTCAAATACGATCTTTCAACCAATGTGGAGAGCACGCTGGTCTTCCCGTTCTTCTCGCATAATTATCTGGTTCATGGGAATTACATTTATTATGTAAATGAAAACAGCGCCACAAGGAGTATTCACAGGATGTCCATGTCCGACCAAAGTATCCTTGACATTGAGGCCGATATTTACGAGAATACTATTTCGCTGAACATTTCTGACGGAATATTATATATTCTTACAGAAAACGGAATAAAGTCATGCGGACTGGATGGCAATGGCATGACGGCTATTTATGAAAGCGAGGATTATTTGTCCAGGGGTCTTCATATCTTCGGGGACAGAATTTATTTTACCGATGGCTCTTATCTATATATGATAAAGAAGGACGGAACTGATCCCGTATATTTCCCATTGTTCTAGGATAATCAAATGGCATTGAAGTGGTTGCTTTGTTGACAACCCATATTGCCATGTCTTTTTGTTGATCAGGGGAAAGCAATTGCAAAGGTCAACGGAGCAGGGCCTTCATGCGAGGCCAGGGGTGTTTTTCTTTTTGGCAAGATTGTTGGTATTGATTGATTTTCTGAAAACGACGAAACGGGTGAACAGGAATTCCGTTACAAAATTCGTCAGCATTGTGCCGGCAAGGACAATATACTCATTCAGTCCCGCATTTGTCAGAGCGTCTCCCCACCATGTTGAGAGCGGAGTAAAAACTGCGTAGTAGCCAAGCACCTGAATCATGGCGAGAGGGACGTTGCAGGCAGATTTGAAGGTAAACCGGCGATTGACCGTAAAATTATATACAACCGATAATATCAGGGCGATCAAGTAGGAAGGCCAGTAAGGAAAGCCTGTAAACTCATTTAACAAAGTGAATGAAATTGCCTGGATTACCCCCGCCGAAACTGAAAACATAGTGAATTTTAGGAACTGAACCACTGTTTCCCTTGTGCTTGATTTTTCAGAATTTGTATTTTTCATATTTGATTTCCTCACTGTTTTGCCCGGTCTTTATCATGAAGCGGCATATGTGCGGCCGACTGACCCACTTCACATAAACGTCGGCATCCTTAATAGAGTTTACCGTTTGCCAAAAAAATAAACAAGAACTATTTTAGACAGCGAATGTCAATTGCACGGCTGTCAGGATCAACAAGGCATATTAATCGCACCGGGGCTTGAATTTTACAAATGCAGCGGGGGGATGTAATATCCATATATAGTGAAAGATGACTTTCCGTTGCGGTTTTGCACAAAATCCGATTATTGCAGGAAGGATTGATATTCAATTAAAAGCGCTGGTGCGGCGGACATTATTATCGGCGGCATCCAAACCGGGATTTTACGGTTATGACGCCGCAGGAATCTATTTAGACTAACTATATGAAGTCAAGCAGTAATTGATAGAATTCTCTAAAAAGAGAAAAGCACTGGGAAAGTGCATTGTACCTTGAAAA
>JAFGQE010000060.1 GCA_016935835.1 Clostridia bacterium
GACATCGACCAGTCGCCTATAGGAAGGACGCCCCGATCGAACCCTGCCACATATACTAAGGTGTTCGACGAGATCAGGGATGTTTTCGCACTAACAAGGGATGCGAGGAGCAGGGGATATAAAAAAGGCAGGTTCAGCTTCAATGTACCCGGGGGCAGGTGCGAATCATGCAAGGGCGATGGAATCAAAAGGATAGAGATGCATTTTCTGCCTGACGTATATGTGCCTTGTGAAGTGTGCAAGGAAAAACGCTATAACAGGGAGACGCTGGAAATTCGGTTCAAGGGAAAGAACATTGCCGAGGTACTTGACATGACCGTTGAATCGGCCCTTGAATTTTTCTCGAATATCCCAAAGATCAAGAGAAAGCTCCAGCTTCTTTATGAGGTGGGTCTCGGATATATAAAGGTCGGGCAGCCGTCCACCACTCTTTCCGGGGGAGAGGCTCAAAGAATAAAGCTTTCAGCGGAATTATCAAAGAGAAGCACCGGAAATACGATGTATATCCTGGATGAGCCGACAACCGGACTTCACACGGCGGACGTTCATAAATTGCTTGATATAATCGACAGGCTTGTAGACAGCGGGAATACGGTGGTTGTGATAGAACATAATCTTGACGTAATCAAATGCGCTGATCATATCATTGACCTTGGTCCTGAGGGCGGTGAAAAAGGCGGCGGGATCGTCGTTGCAGGAACCCCCGAGGAAGTGATGGAATGCAGCGAGTCATATACGGGTCAGTTCCTGGGCAAGGTCCTGAAAACCGGCGGCGGCAACCTGAATGATACGGATTGAGTCCTCAAAATGTATTTAAATGCAGCCGATTGTGGTATAATACATATGGGGACAAAAGCATGAATGTATTTATGCGGATGTTCCCGTTTGAAAATGGAGAAAAACAAAGGCTGTTTATTTATACGGCGGCCGGGAAATATAATAAGCAGGTTATAGGAGGCCTTTAAATGAAATTATGCGATATATGTCACAAGAACGTGGCCGTTATATATACTTCACAAGTGGTGGATGGCAAGAAGGTAAATAAAGCGATCTGCATGGAATGTGCGAATAAAATGGGAATAGAGCCGCTTACTCATCTGATGAAGCAATCGGGACTTTCCGATTCCGATATGGAAAATCTTAATCAACAGATGCTGGATATCATGAACAATGTTGACATGGACGACCTGGCCCTGCCCAACAATGAGGGCGAGGAAATTGACAAGCAGGCCAATCCGCTTACGGAGATGTTCAATAACATGAAAAAGAAAAGGAATTTCAATCCTCCGAGGAATGAGGGCGTCGTGAATGAAACCGAGTCCGACGAAAAGGATGTGGATCGGAAAAATATCCTGACAAAGGATAAAAAGAACAGAAAATTGAAATATCTTGATAAGTTCGGAATTAATCTGACGGAAAAAGCCCTGGAAGGCAAGATTGACCGCGTTATCGGAAGAAAGACTGAGATTGACAGAACGGTTCAGATCCTCAACAGAAGGACAAAGAACAATCCATGCCTTATAGGGGAGGCGGGGGTTGGCAAAACAGCCATAGCTGAGGGCCTGGCGGTAAGGATTGCGGAAGGCAACGTGCCCGCAAAGCTTTTGAATTTTGAAATATTCCAGCTTGACATGACCGGAATAGTGGCCGGGACTCAGTTCAGGGGCCAGTTTGAAAGCCGCATGAAGGGAATAATCAAGGAAGCTATGGACATGGGGAATGTAATCCTAGTCATCGACGAAGTCCATAACATCGTGGGAGCGGGTGAAGCCGAAGGCGCCATGAACGCCGCGAATATATTGAAGCCTTCCTTATCAAGGGGGGAGATACAGATCATCGGCGCCACGACGATAAAGGAATACAGAAGGTTCATAGAAAAGGACAGCGCGTTGGAAAGAAGATTCCAGCCTATATTGGTCGACGAGCCGTCTGTTGAGGAAACCATAGAGATACTTCATGGTATAAAGTCATATTACGAAAAGCATCATAATGTATACTACACGGATGAAATAATAAAGCAGTCGGCGATTCTTTCGGAAAGATATATCAACGACAGGTTCCTTCCTGATAAGGCGATTGACGTAATTGATGAAGCCGGTGCGAAGGTAAACCTTGCGAACGAAGTCCTTGTAAAGCTCCAGCTTTTGAAAAATGAGCTTGAAGAGGTCAGGACAAATAAGGAAATCGCTATTTCCGAGGATTCGATAGATGAATATAAGAAAGCAGCGGACCTGAAGGTCAGGGAATGCCAGCTTGTTGAGGACATATCCGATTTGGAGGAGCTGGCCAAGCCCAGGGAAGTCTCTTTCGAGGACATTGCATCCGTAATTGAAAACTGGACCAAGATTCCTGTTCAGAGAATCACTGAAATAGAAGCCGAGAAACTGCTGAACCTTGAGGATAGGCTTGCAAAACGAATAATCTCGCAAAAAAGTGCGATCAGCGCCGTTTCGAAGGCCATAAGGCGGAACCGTTCGGGAATAAGGCCCAGGAAGCGTCCGTCATCCTTTGTATTCGTCGGCCCCACGGGCGTGGGAAAAACCGAACTTGTAAAAGCCCTTGCCATAGAGCTGTTTGAAACTGAGGAAGCCATCATCAGGCTTGACATGAGCGAGTACATGGAAAGGCATACAGTGTCAAAACTAATAGGCTCGCCCCCGGGATACATAGGCTATGATGAAGGCGGACAGCTTACAGAAAAGGTGCGGCGCAATCCGTACAGCGTAATATTGTTTGACGAGATTGAAAAGGCGCATCCCGATGTTTTCAATATGCTGTTGCAGATACTTGAGGATGGAAGGCTTACTGACAGCCATGGCAGGGTGGTAAGCTTTGAGAATACCATAGTCATAATGACGTCTAATTCAGGGACATCTTATAAAGGAAGGTCGTTTGGATTCGGTGAGGACGACTATTCCAAGCTGGAGGAAGGCGTCATGCAGTCGCTCAAGGAAACATTCAGGCCGGAGTTCCTGAACAGGGTTGATGAAACAGTTGTATTTACAAGTCTGGACAGGAAGGACCTGATGGAAATAATCCATCTGATGATAGGACAGTTCATTGAGGAGATAAAGGAAAAGAAAATAAGCCTTGAAGTTTCAGAAAATGCGATCGAGTTCATTTTGGATTCGGAATATGATGAAAAATTCGGGGCCAGGCCATTGAGAAGAGGCGTCCAAAAATATATTGAGGATGTTTTATCAGAAAAATATATAAAAAATGAGCTTAAGGATGGAGACAGGGTCAGGGTTGACCATGATTCCGACGGATTTTCATATACAGTTGGCTAATATGTAAAAAGCAATGGAAAAGGCGGCCTGAGGCCGCTTTTTTTATCTGAACAAAAATTGCCGAAGCTGGAAACTGCGGGTTGTTTATGTTAAAATGATATTGGTAAAATAAAAATCAAGATACGGCTGTCAGTTTTTTGTATTGATCAACAATATTTTAAGCAATGCAATATGCTTTTGGGCATCCACTTTATTATTCATTCAATTGATTAAATTTTTACACTAAAAAACAAGGAGGGAATGTCTTATGATAGAAGGAAAGATAGGTTCCGGCAACCGGCAGATAGGGGACAGGTTCAAATATTTGAAAAAAAGCATTTCAGAATACAGCAAAATAAAGGAAGAAATCAAAACCGGTCTAATGGATTCCGACAGGATACAAAAACAGAAAAATAAGATAATGGAGTATCTTGGGGCGACAGACGGGCAGTGGGATGATTATAAGTGGCAGATGAAAAACAGGTTTACGGATGAAGAGTCGATCGGCGCCATACTCGGTCTGGATGAAGAGGAAAAAATAAAGATTAAAAGGGTTGGCGAAAGATACAGGTATGCGGTGTCCCCATATTATCTTTCACTGATTGACCCGGGAAATGATATGTGCCCCATTAAGCGTCAGGCGATCCCCTCAATAATGGAGCTCGACGACAAGGGTGAACTTGACCCGATGGATGAAGAGGGGTGGTCTCCCGTGGAACTTGTTACCAGAAGATATCCGGACAGACTGATTATAAAAGTTACAAATATATGCGGGATGTATTGCAGGTTCTGTCAGCGCAGAAGGATGATAGGCGAATGTGATTCGCACGAAACAAAGGAGAAAATAGCCGGGGCCATTAGATATGTGAAAGACAATGCCGAGATACGGGATGTTCTTATTACAGGTGGAGATGCCTTTTTACTGAGTGATTCCACAATCGAGTGGCTATTGAAGGAGTTAAGGAAGATAAGGCATGTCGAAATAATAAGGTTCGGGTCAAGGACTCCCGTCACCCTGCCGCAAAGGATAACGGATGAACTTGTCTCGATTTTAAAGAAATATCATCCTGTTTATGTGAATACCCATTTCAACCACCCGATGGAAATAAGCTGCGAATCAAAGGCTGCCTGCGAAAAGCTTGCCGACGCAGGAATTCCTTTGGGAAACCAAATGGTTCTTCTAAAGGGCATAAACAATAATAAATTCGTAGTAAGAAAACTCAATCAGTCTCTTCTTGCAATCAGGGTTAAGCCTTATTATATTTTTCATCCGAAGACGGTAAGGGGAACATCGCATTTCTGGGTATCCTTTGAAACAGGAATGGAAATTATAGAATCGCTCAGGGGAAGAACTTCAGGGCTTGCCATACCCACATACATCGTAAACGGCGCAAACGGACTCGGGAAAACACCATTGCTTCCAAACTATCTGCTGTATATCGGAAGGGACAAGGCGGTTTTAAGAAACTGGGACGGTGTAATCTTCAGTTCAGAGAATAAAAGATAACTTCGGATGGATGGTTGCAAATAAAAAGGGACCGTCTTACCCGGCGCCTGCAATGACCAGGGTTGATTTGTCATTCATTTGCTTGATCACATAGGTGTTTACATCAATAGGTTCAGCCAGGCATAGGAAACGTTATGCAAAAGTCAGAGCCCTCGCCAACCGCGCTTTTTACAGAAACCGAGCCATTGTATAATAAGGCTATATGCTTGACTATCGAAAGCCCGAGTCCC
>JAFGQE010000061.1 GCA_016935835.1 Clostridia bacterium
AGTCCGGCGACAACGACGGCGATTCCCGCAGGGGTTCCCATGGACGCTCCCCCCGCAATATCGATGAGGTTTTGGACACCGCCCCTGCCAATTGAGAAACCTGCTATGAACAGTGCAATGCTGACGATTACCGTGGCAAAGGTCTCCACTTTTCCATGCCCATAATTATGCGATTCATCGGCCGGTTTTTGAATTATTTTTATGCTTACCAGCACAATTATATCCGTCGCGAGGTCCGACAGGGAATGTATGCCGTCGGCAATCAGCGCGCCGCTGGCGCCTATGATTCCCACGACAAGTTTCATTGCGCTGAGGACACAGTTTATCATGAAACTGATTATCGTTGTTTTCCTGGCTTTTTTCCCGTCATCATTGTTCATGCGAGTAATTCTCCCAAATAAAAAGCGAGCCGTGTTGACCCGCTGCATGCTGCTATACGCCCGGAAGGCCTTCCTTCCTGTCTGATTGAAAACATATTAACAAAACAGCGGTCCATGTCAACCGAATTCACCAGGGCAGAATCAATTGAACAAACCGACCTGGCCCGCATCTTCGTCCGCCTCCATCTTTTCAGTATTCCTTGCCCGCTCCTTGCAACGGTCGCCTATTACCCAAAGCCCCTTGTCAATCTGTCTTAGCGTCAGGTCGAATTTCCGCTTCAGGTAACTGCAATATCCGCTGTATTCCATATAATTATCCCAGCTTGCAGGTTTTGTGTTTGTAAATACACTTTTTCCAAGTTCATCCCGGTATGCCGCCCATACCCTGTCGTTCAGTATCGGGTACTCATACGGCTTGAAGATATGGATGAAAAATGCCGGCATCACTATTGAACCCGACGTTATGCTCTTTGCATAATTTTGAAAATTTTCAAAGGGAAGGCTATTGTTCCTGAATGCAAGTCCGGCCCATAGGTTTGCTTTTTTAACCGCTTCCTCGATCCCGGCCTTATTGCTGGGGGCTGCCTCCGATATGTGATAGAGGGTGTCCCCCGCCTTGACAGATTCGATGGGCGAATTCCCAGCAATGTGTACTTTTCCTAAAAACCAATAGAACAGATGGCGCACGGCGCTCTCGAGCTGCTCATCCGGCTCGACGGCCTTGCTTATTTTCCCAAGACAGAAGTCGTAGAATTCCTCAGAGTGTTTCTTTGAATCGTAATCTTTTATTGCATTCAGTATTTCGGACCTGCCCGGCATAAAATCACCCCTGCATCTGTCCTTTTCTTATATTTTAACAAATTTTACATATTAAGACAAGAAATCCCATGCCTGATATTCAATCAACCTGATATTTATATTATGTTTCCCGGCATTCACCTATTATTTCTATATTGTGGCTCTTCAGTTCCGCTGCGTAATCAACCCTGTTGCTTTCCAGCACCGAGCCGGGCTCAAGGAATACTGTCTTTAGGGTCAGAAAAAATATCTTTATGTCCATGATGATCGAATAGTTCCTTATATAGATGAGGTCATACCTTAGTTTGTCCTCTGCATTGGTTGAATATTTTCCCATGATCTGGGCAAGTCCCGATATACCGGCCTTCACTGAATGCCGTTTGTCATAATCGGGAAGAATCTGCATATATTTCTCTACGAACACAGGCCTTTCAGGCCTTGGCCCTATCAGGCTCATATCCCCCTTGAATACATTCAAAAGCTGCGGAACCTCGTCAAGCCTGGTCTTTCGCAGAAACCTGCCGAACCGGGTTATTCTTTCGTCTCCCTCTCCGCTCAGGACGGCCCCGGTTTCCTTCTCCGCGTCATCCTTCATTGTCCTCAGCTTTATAATGTTGAAAACACCGTTGCTGGATACTCTTTCCTGCCTGAAAAACACAGGTCCCCTTGATTCGATTTTGATAATTGCCGCGCATATCAATATGACCGGGAATGAAGGCACGATAAGGACTGCAGAGACTATAAGGTCGAAGATCCTCTTTATCACCTTTTCCTCGCTCGTCAATCCGGTGCTGTCGAAATACAGATATGGCGTGTCGTCTATCTGTGTAAGCCTGGGTCTCATCGTATTGATCTCATACAGTTCCGGTATGAGATATACCACCTTGTCATAACGGGCGCAAATCTCCACAATCCGGTCCTGCAGTATTTTGTCAACACCCGCGCACACAACCACAATGTCGGTGTTTGAAAGGTATTTTCCTATATCCCCGATTTCCTTTTCAGAATCTATCATATAACGTATTTCATGGGTTTTTCTGCGGTTCTTTATGAATTCATAACCCGTCTTCATGCACTGGTCCATGCCGCCTATTATCGTTATCCCCTTTACTTTCATGAAGAACCTGTACAGGAATTCAACCAGTATCCTTTCCCCGCTTAAAAAACCGATCAGAAGAAGCATAACCAGAAGATACGAGATCCGGACCGTCCCGCTGTGCCATGCCCTGACATTTACAAATATCGTGAAAAGAATGACACCGGCTATTCCGGCAATTATACAATTGAACAGGATCTCCACATATCGTTTGAAAATAACTTTGTACATGTCTGTGAATATGAATATCAAAACTGTGGATGCAACGGGAAGATATATGATTTTCCTAAGGGCGATGAGCTTGTCAAATGCATTTCCTCCGCCTAGCAAAAGTACAATGTAAAAACAGAGGAAGACAACCGCGCCGTCCAGAAGTATTACAAGATAATTCCTGAGCCTTGCTTCACCGCCCATAATAGCCTCCGTCTACAAACCCATCATCGCCGCATATTTTTCCGCCGCCCCGGAAAGACTGTAAAATGCCCTTACCTTGGCTGCGCGTTCTTCCAGCATGCCCTTTTCCGCGCCTTTGAAAATCGTTATCAGCATCTTGTTGGCAATCTCAGGATACCGGTGCGGGTTGTTTATGTATCCGTCACACTCTACGTCAGGTATCGCCGATACAGAGGGTATCCTTGTTGTAAGCACCTTGGTCCCGCATGCCAGCGCCTCTACCGGCGTATAACCGAATCCCATGTAGGTCGATGCATTTACAAATAAATCCGCATTCCTGTAATATCCGAACAATATGTCCCGGTTGATGGTGCCGGTTATGATGATCCTGCTTTTCATGTCATACCTTTTTATATACCTGTAGGCCCTGCTTTTTTCCGATACCGTCCCGATGATCACAAGGTCGTGGGGAATTTCATCCTTCACCATGTTGAACGCCTTCAGCACCGCGATCAGATTTTCCTGCGTCGTA
Organism: Clostridia bacterium; assembly: GCA_016935835.1. Taxonomy (GTDB): domain Bacteria; phylum Bacillota; class Clostridia; order DUPQ01; family DUPQ01; genus JAFGQE01. The sequence goes on from JAFGQE010000061.1 coordinate 3,200, forward strand.
TCGCTGCTTACCGCAAGGATGAATTTCTTTTTCAAAACAATCTCGACCCCTTGCCTGAGATCGGTCACCGGGTTATATATAACGACAACCTTGTCGCTGGGTATGTTTTTGTTTTTTATCAGGACCTCGTTCTTTACAAAATCGCTTGCAGCGGCTATATAATTCACTTTTCTCAATCTTCGGTTGATTTTCATGTATTCGGAATGTGATATTTTCTTGGATTTCATTCCATGCACAGTTACCGCCGTCTCACATTTAAGGCTGACATTTATCCTGCTGTGAGTGTGGGGATAATAAAATACATCCACCGTGTTTCTTTTTAAAAGAATCTTCAGCCTTCGGCCATAGAACTTGCTGCCGCATTTTTTTACGGAAACCACATGAAGACCCGGATATATCGCCTGAAGCTGTTTCTTTATGCTTTCATGTGCGAATGCGATTATCTGCTGCTTCCTTCCCGAATCATAAAGTCCCTTCAGAATTCCAAGCGAAAAAACCTCCTCGCCGGAAACGCCCTCGATATTGGTAATATAGGTCAGGTCAATCCCGACTGTCTTCATACGCCCTTTTCCCCCTGAAATACATTTTATCATATATATCGCCCGGTACAAACAATCCGCCCGTCGTCCAAACTATATGGAATACATCCCTGTCCCAAAGGCCCGTAATGCCGGGACCCGGTATTCCCGCAGCAGCCGACGGCTCAATCCCTATTCCTTCAGTTTCCTTCAATAAATACAGGTATTCGAACATTTTTTCATCACGTACGGTGAAAAAGCCGTCGCATAGAAATTCCATCATGGGCGAGACAAAATCCGAAGGACTCGCAACGGCAAGGCCATCCAGCTCTGTTTTGTTGTCAAGGCCGTAATCGTTTACATTGAGCTGTCCGAATCTGCCGGTCATTACACCGAGCAACATGGAAGGCGATGATACCGGTTCCGCCAGATAGCACTTCACCCTCTCCCCGAAGGCATGCTTGAATCCGAAAGCAATGCCTCCGGGCGCGCCTCCGACTCCGCATGGAAGATATAGGACCAACGGCTTTTCCCGTGTAGGCTCAATCCCGTGTTTCTTCAGATCGCCTTTGATTCTAAGGGCTGAAACCGCATAACCAAGGAAGAGGTTGCAAGACCGCTCGTCATCCACAAAATGAATGTTATTTCCTGTTCCAGCCTCCCGCCTTCCCATGGCCGCTGCATAAGTGAAATCACCGTCATGCTCAACCATGGTTACACCCCCGGCAGTCAACCGGTCCTTTTTCCATTGTTTGGCATCCCTGGACATGTGAACCCTGGAATTATATCCAAGCTTTGCGGCCATGATGCCTATGCTGAGACCGAGATTGCCCGTGGAAGCCACGCTTACCGTAAACCCCGACAGGAACTTCCTTATCGAATCACCCGCGATTACAGAATAATCATCATTGTAATCCAAAAGATTGTTTCGTATAAGAATATCCTCAGTCACTTTCAATACTTCGTATATACCGCCCCTTGCCTTGATGGATCCCGCCACCTCAAGATGGCTGTCAAGTTTGAAATACAATCCGCCCTTCATGCCGGGGTATACTTTTTCCCTGAAATTGTCGGCCTTTATAAAGGGCGATTCAATTATTCCGTCCTTCGTTTCCGGAAACAGCATTGAAACAAGCGGTGCAAACCTACCGAGCCTTTGTTCGGCATCAACGATGTCATCAAAACCTATGTCGAGTTTTCCCAGATATCCTGAAGGATCATCCAAAGCCGCGGGGTTTTTATAAAAAACAGGTTCCTTTTTCAATATCCTATTCATGATTTCTTTCATAAAATCGGCCTTTTTCTAATTGAATTAAACGCATACAGGACAAAATAACCCGCGCTGCGAACAAGCCCGAGTTTCTCAACCCTGTAGAATATATTCCATCTCCATTTTCCCGCCCTGATTTTATTTCCCGACAGCGACCCTCTTCTGATTCTGTAAAAAGCCAGGGATTCCCCTGTTCCCATCATCCCGACGCCTTGCTTCAATAACCTGAGCCATAAAACCAGGTCCTCATGGTGTATCAGTTCAAACGATACTCCCGGAACTTTTTTTCTATCAATCACCACTGTCAGCATGCCTATGTAATTATTCGCCAGCAAAGATACGTATGAGGCCTTTTTCCTCGGCATGACTTTTTTCCCGGATTTCTCGCTGTTTTCATACATATACTCATAGGATGAATAACAAAACGGACAATCATTGATTCCCATGAATTCAAGCTGCACCGCGAGTTTTTGCGGTTTCCATGCGTCATCCGAATCCAAAAAGGCAATGTATCTCCCGCAAGCCTGCTCAATTGATGCATTCCGGGCATGTACAATTCCTTTATTCACACCGCCGCCCAAAACCTTTATCCTGGGATCCATTTCAGCATACGACCCGGCTATGGCTCCAGTGTCGTCAGTGGATCCGTCGTTGTATATGAGAAGCTCCCAGTCACCGTAAGTCTGTGAAACAACGGATTCAATGGCCTCTTTAATATATGCCCCGCTTTGATAAGCGGGCATAATCACCGAAACAGTATTATTATCGAAAACATCCTGACCCATGGGCGCAGGCACCTCGGAATTCCTGATATCTGGAAATACATTATATTAAAAACAGAGGTTTTCCACAACAGGCATGGACCTTTGGGTCAAATAAAGGTTTCGTGCAGTTTGACCGGGTTTTCATTCTTTGCAAAGGCAACCGCCGCATAAAAAACATCAAAGGAAAAGCCGCACCTTGCA
>JAFGQE010000062.1 GCA_016935835.1 Clostridia bacterium
AACCTTTGGCAGCTTGTCAAGTTCCGCTTTAACGTCGTATGCATAGGATGCTGTATCAATCCCCATATATCCGAGCAAACGGGGAATAAGACCGTCCTGCTGCGTCGCCAGGGCGAGGTGGAGATGCTCGCCGTCAATCTGCTGGTGCCCCATCCGAAGGGCCGCCTCCTGTGCGGCGGTCACAGCCGCCATCGCTTTTTCTGTAAATCTATCCAAATCCATTTTAGTCACACTCCTTTGGAATCAATATCGTGATTGTCATTTTATATTCATGTTTGCCTTTCCTTTAATTGCCTGACCATCCCTGACCTTTATGATAGTATAATATATGAAAAAAATCAATAATTTTATTGAGACGGCATCCATGTTTTTATACATATGCAATGAGCCGGATGACCATCATTTATACGATGGCCGGATCATGCAAGAAAAAAGAGCCCCGTAAAAGAGACTCTTTCATCATGGCTCCCCAAGTTGGACTCGAACCAACGACCCTGCGGTTAACAGCCGCATGCTCTACCAGCTGAGCTATTGAGGATCATCACGGCGCATCCTCGCCGTTGTTTTGTATATTATACTTATATTAATATGCACGGTCAAGCAATTTCAATTCAACTGCAGATTATCCTGATGTTTCTATCGACATTGGTGTAGTCAGTAAAGTAAATGGTATACCCCCTGCCGCTCTGGGGCACGCTGCCCCGCATGTTCGACGTGTATGTATGATTCATGAATGCCGGACCTATCAGCATAGTGTCTTTTCCAAGCCTGGCCCTGACCATCCCCTGATGGGGTATGATGCCCTGCCCGGGCACTCCCCTTACATCGAATAACTCTCCGTTTATGTCGCTGCCGCCCGTGACTACGAATTCCGCCTTGAATGGGACCCTGTCGGTGCCTTCGGTCCTTATTCCGATGTCAACGCTCTTTCCTTCAATTTTTATTTCAGCTGTTATGGTCAGCTTCTGCGGATTGCATGTGCCTCTTTGCGAGTGGTCCATTTTCTTCCAATCGCTTGTCGGGGGCTTCTCATCGAAAGCCTTCCAGTACATGTCCTCGGCAGAAAACGACATCGACAGTACATCGCCATTTTTTTCAATCTTTTCGGGCTTGAACTGGGCGAGCATGAAGAATGACGCGCACAGCCTTGCATAGCATTTGAGATCCCCCTTTTGAACAAACAGGAAGTTTGCGTTGTTTCCTATCACCGATACGCTGAAATCATCAAAGACCTTCCGGTATATGCTGGAAACAGGATTGTACATCTCATAATCTCTCTCGATTATTCCTATTTCCGGCTCGAATTCCTTCAGTCCGTCATATACCATGTAAAGCCAGAGCACATCCGGAACAGCCCTTCCGTACTTAATGGTCTGCTCCATGATTTGATGTGCAAAGGCCGCATACGCAGGATCTTTCATGAAATAGGCCCCCTGCAGATATATGTAGAAATATCGGGTTGGATAAAAGCCCATGCCCGGATCATTCTCGCCCTTGTCCTTTCTTGCCGAGTTCTGTGTGAATATGGTGCCGTCGGGCTCCATGTACTTGAATAAAAGGTCCATGTTGGCCTTGAGATGCTCATACAGGTTGTCCATCTTAAGTTCCCTCGCCAGCTCGAACAAGGCGTTGTCATTGACCTCATTGTACATGCCCGGGGATCTTTCGGTGAATTCCCCGTATTCGTCTATATCTATTCCTTCGTCCAGATATCTGAGCGCCAGGTCCCTCAGTTCGGAATTGCCTGTTATATTGTATATATTCGCAGCCGAAGCGGCTATCATCCACCTGTGGTTCGGCGTCCTGTGCCCCCCGTTCAAAAGTCCCGTCCCCAGGACCTCAAGCAGCCTGTAAATGCTCTTTCCAACTTCCCTCTCTTCCTCCGTCTTGGCATATTTGCAAAATATCCTGTAAGTATGGGCGACGTTTATGCCTTCAAAGGAACTGGGCGTATAAAAATCGGATATAAGGCAGTCGCCGGTACCGTTTTCCCTGACGGTGTTGAAGTAAAAACGGATGAAGCCTTTTATAAGTTCCATGACCGCCTTGTCTTTATAGTATCTGGAATCCTCGCAAAAGTATGCGGCCGCGCAGTGCATCGCCTGGGACAATGTGGCGTATTGCTCGGCAAGGCCGTTCCCATCCCTGTACCCTCCATAGAAGATGCTGTCCCTGTCCTCATACAGATTCGCCATGATATGCGGTATTCTTTCCTCGTTTACCTCTACTATCTTTTTGTAAAAAGCCTTCATTTCAATACCCCCTTGAAACCTTATCATTATCTTAGCCCAAATTTTCCAACCTATCAAAGAAATATTTCGTATTTTCAATATTTTATTATAAAATGGAAAAAAGGAGATGCCATTGGAAGTTGCCGTCAAGCCAAACTGCATAATAATCGGGGCAGCGAAATCAGGCACGACTTATCTTTTCAACTTGCTGTCCCAGCATCCGGATATCTGTGTTCCTTTGAAAAAGGAACTTACTTTTTTTACCGGTAATTGTTTCTTCAATGACCCCGCGGCTTTCCTGGCAAGGCAGTATGCCCATTATTCAGGTGAAAAGATAATTCTCGACAATACGCCGGAATACCTTCTCAAATCCGGTTGCGCCAGGAGCATCCGCGATTTCTCGGGTCCTGACACAAAACTGGTCTGCATATTGCGCAATCCCGTTGACAGGGCATTTTCACACTATCACATGTTGAGAATCGGCGCCCTGGAAGACAAGCCGTTTCTCGAGGCGATAACCGATGAAACCGAGTCAATAAACAAAGGCCGCCCCACTTACAGGTTCTTCAAAAGGGTCCCGCGCGATTATGTAAGGCGCGGATTATATATTGAAAGTCTCGAAGAATTCCTGAAATACTTTGATAAAAGTAATTTTCATATAATTATTTTTGAGGAATTCATTAAATCTCCATTTGCAGCGCTTAAAAGGCTTCTCGAATTCCTTGGCATCGATGCTGATTACTCATTCGATTTTGATGTGCCGAGAAATGAACAAATTGTTGCCCGTACTACACCATTGACAAAACCAATCAATATGGCAGCACATCTATTCAGGAAACTTGGAGTAAACATCTCCAATGAGTCTTTGGTCCGGATCCGGAAACTGGCTGCCAGGCCTTCGCGCGGAGCCCGTATTGTTATTGATGATGAAAGCAAGGCCTATCTGCGGGAATACTACAACCAGTCGATAAGGAGGCTCGCAGAGGAATTCAGCCTTGATTTATCCATATGGGAAAACTTGAATACAAGCATCTCTGATAAATGATTTACCTCGTCCAATAACTTACATGATTGAATTGCACCCTAGGGATTTCAGCTCCTGTCATTCATACCAGCAGTGCAATGATGCAGCGGCCCTCTGGCGGGAACAGATGCACATGCATGAAGGTTTCGTGCAGTTTGACCGGGTTTTCATTCTTTGCAAAGGCAACCGCCGCATAAAAAACATCAAAGGAAAAGCCGCACCTTGCA
>JAFGQE010000063.1 GCA_016935835.1 Clostridia bacterium
AATGAAACGCTCTACAATCTTGGGGCCCAGGGACCCGACATTCTTTTTTATTACAAGCCATGGAGTCCCATCGGGGGAAGCATCAGGGAAGCGGGCGAGAGGATGCACCATCATGCGACGGCCCGGTTCTTTACCGATGCGATTGAAATCCTGAACAAATCGACGGGGAAGTATTACGAAGAGCTGCTGGTATACATGCTTGGATTTCTCTGCCATTACTATTGCGACAAGACCATTCATCCGTATGTATACAGCATGATTGGAAAGGGCTGTTATAAATTTGAAGGAGGGAGAGTCCATCTTTCGCATTATGAAATAGAAGCTACGATCGATACAAGGCTGTGGCTGAAGGAGAAGGGTGTGCAGGCCACCAAAGTCAACAATGCGATTATGCTGGATGTAAAGTACTTCCCTGATGTTGCCGCGAACTACCTTTCACAGTATCTTTACAAAACGCAGTCAAAGATAATAAGCGATTATGAGATACGCACCGCCATTAAGAATATGATCAGGATTCTTGGCATCCTTTATGATCCGAGGAATAAGAAAAAAAAGATAATAAACAGGCTGCCGCTTCCCCGCAAATGCTATATCGAAAACGGGTTTGCAGAAGCGGATGTGCTCAATGAGAACAAAAGGGCCTGGAATCATCCCGGGGATGATAAAAATCAACTTAAACTATCAGTTGAGGAGCTGCTGCAAAAGGCTGTGGACAGGTGTACCGAAGTTGCAGACGTCATTTGCGCATATCTTGAAAACGGCACTGAAACGGATTTCGCCAGGTTGATTCCCGATCAGGATTACTGTACGCAGAAGGAACTCGGGGATGTGGAGCAAAATCCGGAAATTCCAAAATGAAGAATATCAAGCTTGTAATTGAATATGACGGGACCGCATACTGCGGGTGGCAGTATCAGCCGAACGGGCCGAGCATCCAGCAGATCATGGAGGATGCCGTTTTCCGGCTGACAGGTGAGCATACAAGGCTGCATGGCTCCGGAAGAACCGATGCGGGCGTGCACGCACTGGGGCAGACCGCGAATTTCCATACGGAATCAAAAATCCCGCCGGCTGTTTTCGGGCGGGCGCTGAATCAATTGCTGCCCGGTGATATTTCCATAATATCCTCATGCCGGGTTGCCGATGAGTTTCATTCAAGGTTCGACGCCAGGGGAAAGCACTACAGGTATCTTATATTCAACAGGCAGGAACGTTCTCCTTTTTTCGAAAACAGGGCTTACAGGTATGGAAAGGAAATCGACCTTTCGAAGATGAAGGCGGCGGCACTGCATTTTAAGGGGACCCATGACTTCCTGGGGTTCATGGCCTCCGGAAGCGATATCGAGGATACGACGAGAATAATATATGGGATTGATATAGGCAAGGACGGGGATTTGATAGGAATAGACATAACCGGGTCCGGGTTTCTCTACAACATGGTGCGAATTATCAGCGGAACCCTGTTGGAATGCGGCATAGGAAGGCGCGAGCCGTCTGAAATTCCCGACATTATCCTGTCCGGGGACAGGAAGGCCGCGGGACGGACTCTTCCCGCTCACGGCCTGTATCTGGTCAGGGTCATTTATGATTGATTTCTAAATACAAGTGTTCGGAATGCTTTTTAAATGAAATTTCATGCGCCTGGAAATCCTTTGAATTGAACGGGGGTCCGGGCGGGTATATAATATCTATATCAAATCCTAAGCACATCCAAATGAAAGGGGAGAAGAACATGAGGATCAATATCAGCGGAAGACATATGAATGTAACCGATGATGAAAAGGCCTGGGCGGAAAAGAAATTCAGCAGGCTGGAGAAGTATTTCAGCAGGGAGGCGGAGGCGGAGCTTACATTCATCAACCAGAAGCACGGCAATCTCATAAAACTTGAGGCGACGATATTGTACAAGGGCATGGTATTTCGGTCCGAGGCGGAGAACCATGACGTGCTTGCAGTCATAGACAAGGCCGTCGATGTCATCGACAGGCAGATCCGCAAGAATAAGACAAAACTTGAAAAGAGATTCCATTCCGGGGCTTTTGAAGGCTTCGGGATTGAAAATGAATATGAGCAGACCGATTATAATGTGGTCAAGATCAAGCGGTTCCCCATCAAACCGATGTCGGTGGAGGAAGCCGTCCTGCAGATGGAGCTGATAGGGCATGAATTCTTCATGTTCCGCAATGCGGAGGACGAACAGATCAACGTAGTATATAAAAGGAAAAACGGGGATTACGGCCTGATTGAGCCGGAAGTCTGAAAATCAGGGAAAAGGACCGGCGCAAGCCGGTCTTTCCATATGGATGCAGCGGACTGGCCTTTTATATTGCCGCGGTCTCCTTCAAATGAATTGAATATAGCCAACGCATGTCATATAATCTAAATACTATCAGAACGGAAGCACGGCCAGAAACCGCGCACCGTCATAATGGACATCGGAGGCAGGATGAGTTTTATATCGAAGGACTTGAACGACAGGCAGAAGGAAGCGGTTTATGCGGGCGAAGGCCCGGTTCTCGTACTGGCGGGAGCTGGAAGCGGGAAGACGCGCGTTCTCACCAGCAGGGTCGCCCATCTGGTGATGGACAGGAATGTCAGTTCTTCCTCCATACTGGCCATAACATTCACTAACAAAGCTGCCAGGGAAATTCACAGGCGGGTTGAAAAATTATTCGGCGGAAGAATATGGTTCCCGTGGATAGGCACATTCCATTCAATGTGCCTGAAGATGCTGAGGATGTTCCCCGAATCAGTCGGATATAAGCCGAACTTTGTCATTTATGATTCAGAGGATCAGAAAACACTGGTCAAGGACTGCCTTCGCGAACTTAATATCGACGCCAAGCTTTTTCCGCCGAAGCTGGTCATATACCATATAAACAGATCCAAGGACGAGCTTGCAGGACCCGATGAATTTACAAGGAAAAACAGCGGCGACTACAAGATGTCGGCGATAGCAAGGGTTTATGAGGTATACCAAAAGCATCTTGTGTCCAACAATGCCATGGATTTCGGGGACCTGATCGCCAATGCGGTCAGGATGCTTATGGAAAATAAAAACGCCTGCGATTATTTCCAATCGGCGTTCCGGCATATACTCATTGATGAGTATCAGGATACCAACACGGCGCAGTACAGGCTGGCGCGGATATTAAGTGAAAGGCACCGGAATATTTTCGTGGTGGGAGACGACGACCAGTCGATATACGGATGGCGGGGAGCCAATATCAGGAATATCCTGGACTTCGAAAAGGATTATCCCGGATGTCTGGTGGTGAGGCTGGAGCAGAACTACAGGTCGACGACAAATATATTGTCGGCTGCGAATGACGTCATATTGAATAATACCGGCAGGAAGGGAAAGACGCTCTGGACCGACAGGGGCGAAGGAAAAAGGATAAACTATTACAGGGCCGCAAGCGATTCGCACGAGGCATATTTCATAGCGAGCACGATTGAAAAGTATATCGCCGGGGGCAGGAGCCACAATGACTTCGCCGTTTTGTATCGTGTCAACGCCCAGTCAAGGAGCATCGAGCAGGCGCTGCGTGACAGGAAGATACCATACAGGATATACGGAGGCCTGAGCTACTACCAGAGGAAAGAGGTCAAGGACATGCTGGCCTATCTCCGGCTGGTGGTCAATCCCGACGACGGCATTCAGCTCAAGAGGGTCATAAATGAGCCTAGGCGGGGCATAGGGAAGACATCGCTGAACAGGATTGAGACTTATGCGATAGAGAACCAGACAAGCATGTACAGGATTGCACTCGATATCGGCGATTACCCGGATCTCAGGGGCTGTGCGGGCAAGGTATCGGAATTTACAGGGATAATAGAAGACCTTAGAAAGTCAGCCGCCGAAAAACCCCCTGAGGACCTGTTTGACGAGGCATTGGACAAAACCCATATACTCGAGCAGTACAAGGTTGAAAACACAGTCGAATCACGGACCAGGATTGAAAATATAAGGGAGCTGAAGAGCGCGATAGTCTCAATGAAGGAGGAGTATCTGGAAACCGCCGGCAGGGAGCTGACACTGGAAGATTTTCTCAACAATGTAACGCTGTCCACTGATGCCGACGAGGAAAGCGACGGGTCATTCGTATCCATTATGACGCTCCACAGTGCGAAGGGACTTGAATTCCCCATTGTATTCATCACCGGGATGGAGGAGAACATATTCCCATCGATAATGTCCGGCGAGTCGGACGATAGGATAGAGGAGGAAAGAAGGCTCTGTTATGTGGGAATAACAAGGGCCATGGAGGAAGTATACCTGCTCAATACGCAGCAGAGGACGATTTACGGAAGAACCCAGCTCAATCCCGCGTCGCGATTCCTAAGGGAAATCAACGCAAGGCTCATCAACAACATCAGCGCCGGGGGCGCCTACGGAAAAACCGCTGCTTCAGGAAGGACCAATTCATACGATGGCATTGAAATCAGGAGGGGCGGCGTTCCGA
>JAFGQE010000064.1 GCA_016935835.1 Clostridia bacterium
CTTCATCGTAATTCTTGAAATCCGCCTTGCCGCTTCCTGGGAAAACCGAATATCCGGTGATTCCGACCGATGAATAGTTCGGCACAACGGGGACCTTTTTTTCCGTCCTGATGCTGCCGGTTATGGCTCCGATTGCATTGGCGACATGCGCGTTTTCCGGTATCACGCATGATGTGCCCATCGCCGCCGCGACATCGCGGAGGAACACATGAATCGGAGCGCCTATGCCCACAAGGGTGAAAGGGGTCGTCAGGCTGCTGAAGAAAACATGCTCCTCGGCCGGCCTTCCCTCACGGGTCCGCCTGGCCTTCCTGAATCCGTTGAGGAGAACGTCCCTCAGCTGGCCGGACATCCCGTCCTTCAGCAGCGTCCTGTCCTCGTCCTCGATCAGTGTCTTGGATATGTTCAGGAACATCCTTTCCTTGATAGCCTCGTAAACCGTATCCATTATTTCCGCGGAAGTCCTGTCCGTCTGGAAGGCAAGGCACGCCAGCCCAAGGGCCGCGGATTCCGCATCCCAGGAAGTGAACTCGCCCCGAATATGCATAATGTCGGTGGGAGTCAGGCCTATCCGCGATATCACACCGTGCTTTTCAAGCCTGTTCATGCCGTAGGAGACAAGGGGTTCCCCGAAATCCTCGGAAAGCCTCAGGATATCGACGGGGCCGTCGGCAAGCGCTTTTGCAAGGGCTTTCTCCGCCGGTTTGTAATATGAACCCCCGGGTATCGTTCCGGTCAGATACAGGAACTCGCACAGCGGATAATAATATTTTTTTCCAGCGGCATGGATCTCCCTGATCCTCGCCTTGACACCGGGCCATCTTCCGGCCGCCCAGCACAGCGGAGCAACCCTTCCAAAGCCCAGTTCGATTGAATAATCCCTGCCAAAGGCAATCCTGCTGTCGCCTCCAAGTCCTATGGTGTCTATCATGATGGAATGGGTTCCCGTCCGCCATTTTCCCACGACGGCCCCTTCTTCCGCGAGCCTGGGCAAATGGTTCTTTACAAGGGCCATATCGCTCGTCGTGCCTCCCATATCAATTATCAGGCAGTCTTTTTCACCGGACAGTATTATTCCTCCCTCGACGCTTGCCGCAGGGCCGCACAAAAGTGTTTCAACCGGCCTCTCCATGGCGAATTCCTCGTTCATCAGGCTTCCGTCGCCCCTTACTATCGCAATAGGGGCGTTTATCCCCCTGTCGGCCAGGCTCTTCTTGATTGCCTTTAAGAAATCGCCGATCAGCGGAATCAGCTGGGCGTTGAGCAATGCGCTGGCGGCCCTTTTCATAAGGTTTATCCTTGCGGTAAGCTCGTGTCCGCATACGACTTTCCTGCCGGTCCAGCCTGAAATCAGTCTTTTTGCCTCGTTTTCGAAATCACAGTTGTTCATGCCCCAGATCTCCACAACCGCATATGAATCCGTTTCATCAGCGGACCCGTCTATCTTTCGCTTTAGAAAATCCCAGTCGGGCTCCCTGACGACATTGCCCTTCTGGTCGTGTCCGCCGGACAGAAATATTATTTCCTTGACAGGAGGCAGCCCGTATTCGGCTCCGTATGAAGCGGCCGCCTTCTCATCCGACCCTATGAGTACAAGCCTGGCCCGTCCCCCCTTGCCTTCGATGCAGGCATTGGTGGCAAGCGTCGTGGAAAGCGATACCGCGTCGATTTTCCCCGGCAGTCCTCCCGGAAGACCGTCCAGGGCCGCTCCAATGCATCCAACCAGGTCTTCCTTTGTCGTAACCGACTTTGATACTCCAATCAGTTTCCTTGCATCAAAATCATATACCACCGCGTCAGTATATGTTCCGCCAGTGTCAATCCCAAGTCCTATAGCCATTGTTTTCTCTCCGTCATTTACAATTAATCAATATCGCGCGACAAGAAAACGTTTGTATTTCAAATCGCCCGAAAATTCCCGGTCAACCGTCAATCGTAGTATCTCTCATCGAATATCTCAATGCGCCCGAACGGCCAGAATCTGAATACAACCCTGCCCTCGAGGCTTTTCTCATCAACAAACCCGAACATCCTGCTGTCCAGGCTATTGTTCCTGTTGTCGCCCATTACAAACACCTTGCCGTCGGGGACCGTGAACTTTTCATCCGACCTGTACGGGAATGTCGTTCCAAGTACATACTCCTCGTCAAGCTCCAGGTAGTCGACGTAAACCCGCCCGTCCTTGATTTCAATTATATCCCCGGGGAGGCCTATGACACGCTTGACAAGCCTGTTTTCCCTTGGATCGGCGGAAAACCTCAGGAAAAGGTCCTGTGATGTTATCCCGAGCCTTTGGAAAAACCCATCGACTTCCTCGTCCTTTAAAAAAACAACTATGTCGCCCCGTTCGGGCAATGCGTTCCTGTATGCGAGTTTGTTGAGAAAAAGCTGCTCCCCCTCGAACAATGTATTTTCCATCGATACATTGCTGACCCTTGCGATGCCAAGCACTTCACTGTTTATTATAAGCCCAAGCACCATGGCCAGGAAAAATACGCCGATTATCGAAAGTATCTCCCCTGCCTTGAGCTGTGTCCTGAGCGTGATGTTCCTGTTGTTCATTAAAACTATCTCCCGGCATTCCCCGAGCAGACCCGGGCATCCCCGCCCGGCGCTCGCATTTCATACATTATACATTATGAGCGAATCAAAATCGACTCCCGCGGCCGGCGCCTTATTGGGATCAGGCGGACGGTTGATTGGACCATGCCGGTGTTCCCCGGACGGTTCATATGCCCAGTGCCGACAGATGCCGGCCGATGTGCCTTTCCAGCCCCTTGCTGTATTCATCGGCGTGCCCGGCCATTGTCGCAAGGAACTCATCCCTGAAAATATAATTTCCTGAATCGTCCCTGCCGCGGAGCAGATAACCGTATGTGACATGAAGGACCTGCCTGGATTCATCTATGTCAAGAAGCCCCGGGAGCGTTTCGTCGCGAAACGCCGCTACGTCGGGAGCCATGTCCGCCGTCGTCGATATGTGGTAGTATTTTTTTGCCTCCGGCAGTTTTTCAATTGCATATGAATACATCCTGCGAAACAGATCCGGGTTTGCGACAGCAACCGTCCTGAGCGCCTCAAGCCAGTTCGTGCCCGCCGTCTTTACGTGAAACCTGTTGCCTGTAGCCGGACCCAGGGCGGGGAATATGCTGAACTTGTCGCTTCCCGAATGTATGCTCAGCCTGTATCCGAACATATCCGCAATTCCGGCGTGCAGCTCAAGTTCTTCCCTGAACATGCCAAGGCTGCCCCTGTAGCCGATGCCTTTTTGGAACTCGCCGCAGAACCTCGGAGCCATGCTGTCCACCCTTACCTCCCTGTCTTTGAATTCGGATGCGAGCAAAAAATGCGCATGCGGAGCGGTGGCTGACGGCGTTTCATCGATAGAAATCTCGAAATCCACGGATCTGCCGCACCCTTTCAATACATTTTTGTACATATCCTCTGCAAAACCGATGGCCCTGCCATATGTCAGAACGGTCCTGGCCAGCCTTTCACCGTCCATATGTATTTTTCTTCCCCTCACCGGACCGGGTTGCCGCCCCAGGTACTTGTCCTCCCAATACTTTCTTTCGTTCCCATCCAGGGCCATATAATACCTTTTGACATCCCCGGGCGACATTGCTTCCACACCGCCTGAAATATGATCCGAGCAGTCTAGGGTTATCATTGAGAAACCGCAGCCCAGGGCCATGTTTATTTCATCCGCCGTCTTGAGATGGTCGCCGTCGGCGCCGTATCCTTCCTTGTATCCTTCCCGCAAAACAGCCCAGACCACCGCGGCAAGGACATCCTCATATGTCCTGCCGGTCAGATTCAGTTCCCTTATCGACTGCTGGGCCAGGACCGGAAACACATCCTTTCCCCTGACCGCCTTTATATGCCCGGGAGAAGCCAGGCCCAGCCTGTCCCCAAGGCCAATCGAAACATTCCTTCCCGCCGCGGAAACAGGATTCGTAAAAGCAAAGATTTCCC
>JAFGQE010000065.1 GCA_016935835.1 Clostridia bacterium
AAACTTGTTCCAAAAATAATTTGTTGACACATATTTTACCGGTTTGCTATAATCTTTCTTAGTAGTACGGAAAAACAGACTTAATGGAATTTACCGGTTTCTAGAGCAGAACGGCAGTATGGCAGTTCAGTATGAAATTCAACTGACTCCATAAATAATTGAAGAAGGGGGTGCGGCCAATGTTAGGTATACCTGATTTGTCCATTTTCCTTGCATACATTCTTTGTATTGCATCAGCCTTGCTTTGCCTTGTCTATGGAATATTCATGTGGAACAAAGGAGTAAGGAAAGAAGAACAGGATGCATTTGACGAAGAATTGAAATGGCGGGAAAAAGAAAACCTTATTGATGAAAAACTTTAATTGAAGGGGGGAATGCAAGTTGGTTGTAAAAATCATAATAGTAATCCTATATCTTGGCATAGTGGGATACCTTGGGTTCATCGGATACAGGAATACGAAAACCACAAAAGATTATCTTATAGGGGGCAGGAAGATACATCCTGCGATAATGGCATTGTCATACGGAGCTACTTTCATCAGCACCTCGGCCATTGTAGGCTTCGGGGGCAATGCGGGGGTATTTGGATTCAGCCTGCTCTGGCTGACGTTCCTGAATATTTTCCTGGGCGTATTCGTAGCTTTTGTTGTCTTTGGCAAAAGAACCAGAAAGATGGGACATAACATTGACGCCCATACGTTCCCGGAGTTTCTGGGGAAAAGATATAACTCCAAATTCATACAAAAATTCGCGGCTGTCGTAATATTCCTGTTCATGCCCGTGTATACTGCGGCAGTTATGATAGGCGCGTCCAAATTCATCGAGGGAAGCCTTAGCATTGATTACAACGTCGCACTGTTCTTTTTTGCGGCGATTGTATCAGCTTATGTTTTCTTCGGCGGGTTGAAGGGCGTTATGTATTCGGATGCCTTCCAGGGTACGGTGATGTTCGTGGGAATGTCCATCCTGCTCATTGCCGTGTATGCAAAGCTCGGCGGGATTACAGCCGCTCATCAGAAACTGACCGAATTATTTCAAAATCCGATTGTCGCAGAACAAACGGCGGGCCTTCAGGCCGGAGGGTTTCAGGGGTGGACAGCAATGCCGAAATTATTTTCGCAATATTGGTGGATAATAGTATCAAGCATTGTAATGGGGGTGGGAATCGGGGTGCTTGCCCAGCCGCAGCTTGCGGTCCGTTTCATGACGGTTAAAAGCGACAAGGAGCTGAACAGGGCGATTCCAATCGGAGGAATATTCATACTCATGATGACAGGGGTGGCTTTCGTAGTGGGCGCCCTGTCGAATGTCCTCTTCTTTGAAAGCCAGGGAAAGATAGCGGTCGCGGCAGCCGGGGGAACAGACGGCATTATACCCGCATTCCTTAATAATTTTATGCCGGAATGGTTCCTGTCCGTTTTCCTTGTGGTTTTGCTGGCCGCGGGAATGTCAACCATAAGCTCACAGCTCCATGCAATCGGAACGGCATTCGGTCGCGACATGTTCAACACAGAGGGAAAGTCTGAAAAGCAAGGAATGCTTATTTCCAGAATGGGTGTTCTCGCCGGTATAATAATTACGGTCTTTCTTGCATACTGGCTGCCGACCGTTTGGGACGGAGCCATAGCAATAAGCACCGGGCTATTCTTTGGGTTGTGCGGAGCGGCCTTCCTTCCAATGTATTTCGCCGCATTGTTTTGCAAGAAAATTTCAAAGACGGCGGCAATATCTGGAATGTTGTCAGGCTTTGCGGTCAGCATGCTGTGGATGATGTTTTTCCATTCCAAGGAATCCGTCGTACTTAAGGTGAGCCAATGGCTTTTCGACAAGCCGATGCTGGTTGAAAAAGGAATGCTGCAGTTTGTCGATCCGATAATAGTTGCGCTTGGCGCGTCAATACTGGTTACCGCCATAGTCTCGGCAGCGACAAAATCCAAATTCGAGGACAAGCATATCGAAGTCTGTTTCAAGGGTATAGGGAAATAATAAACCAACATGGGAAACCGGATTTATATCCGGTTTCCCTGTGTTTTGCATAGAATCGCAATGCAATTACCGGCAAGACAAAAAGAGATGCAGCAAGTGCATCTCATTTGTTTTATGGGGGGGAATAAAATCCCGGCTAACTAAAGTTCTTGTTTATATGATACCCGCTTCCCAGTGTGAAAAACATGAAAATTATATTTCTTTTCCAAGAAACTGGCTGTTGTACAGGTCGGCGTAAAATCCGCCGGCTTTCATAAGTTCGGCGTGGTTCCCGGTTTCTATAATATCGCCTTCATTCATTACAAGAATAAGGTCTGCGTCGCGGATTGTGGAAAGCCTGTGGGCGATCACAAAGCTGGTCCTGACTTTCATCATTTCAAGCATTGCATGCTGAATGTAAGCCTCTGTCCTTGTGTCTACGCTGCTTGTTGCCTCGTCAAGGATCAGAACAGTGGGATCGGACAGGATTGCACGGGCTATTGTGATGAGCTGCTTCTGACCCTGGGATATATTGGAGGCCTCCTCGTCCAGGACCGTATCATATCCTTCAGGTAGGGTGCGGATGAAATGGTCTGCATGCGCAGCCATTGCCGCTTCGGTTATCTGCCTTTCCGTCGCCCCTTCAAGTCCATATGCTATGTTGTCGCGAATGGTTCCGTTAAACAGCCAGGTGTCTTGCAAAACCATGCCGAAGATGCATCTCAGGTCGCCGCGCCTCATGTCCTTTATATCAATGCCGTCTATGGTTATCCGTCCTTTGCTGACCTCATAGAATCTCATCAGGAGGTTGACCAGCGTCGTCTTGCCGGCTCCGGTCGGCCCCACGATGGCTATCGTATGGCCCTGCCGGACATTGAGATTCATGTCCTTCATAAGAATGTCGTCCGGTCTGTATCCGAACTCAACGTGCTCAACGGCCACATCTCCCCTTGGGGCTTCAATTACAACGGCGTCTTCCTTCTCCTGGATTTCCTCTTCCTCATCAAGTATTTCAAATACACGTTCAGAGGAAGCAACGGTGGATTGTATTATGTTCGCAATGTTTGCGGTCTGTGCAATGGGTTGGGTAAACTGCCTGGAATATTGTATGAATGCCTGTACATCTCCGATTGATATGGATCCCCTGGTGACAAAAATACTGCCGGCGACCGTGATTATCACATATCCAAAGTTATTTATGAAGTTCATTACCGGCATGATTATCCCGGAAATGAACTGCGCCTTCCATCCGGCTTCATACAACTCCTCATTGATTTCATCAAACTCCTTTATTGAATCCTTTTCCTTGCCGAAAGCTTTTACAATCTTATGACCTGTAAACATTTCCTCGACATGTCCGTTAAGCTGGCCAAGGGTCCGCTGCTGCCGGATGAACTGCTTTTGCGAATGTGTCGCGATTGACTTTGTTGCGATGATGCTGAGGGGAAGGGTAACGATTGTTATCAGCGTAAGAAGAGGACTGATTGTAAGCATCATTATAATTATGCCGATTATCGTAACAAAGGATGTGATCAGCTGCGTAAGGCTCTGTTGCAGGGTGTTGCTTATATTGTCCATGTCATTGGTAACGCGGCTCAGGACATCCCCGTGGGCCCTGTCATCAAAAAACTTCAGGGGAAGCTTGGAAAGCTTGTGATTCAAATCCTTTCTCATGTTATAGACGGTTTTTTGCGCGACGCCCGCCATCAGGTATTGATTGAGGTAGCTGAATACAGAACTTACGACATAAAGTAAAATCAGCCAGAAAAGAATAAGTGCAATTTTATTGAAATCTATGACGGCGCCCGGTATTCCCTGCATTTTCAGCATCATGCCCCTGAAAAGCTCTGTTGTCGCCCTGCCAAGGATCTTGGGTCCGGCTATGCCGGACGTCGTTCCGAGGATCGCGAAAAACAATACGATCAGGAGTTGCCATTTGAAGGGCTTGATATAACCTGCAAGGCGCTTCAGTGTTCCCTTGAAATCCTTCGCCTTTTCAGCGGGCGGCCTTATTCCGGGGCCGCCTCCCATCCCGGGTCCCTGCCGGGTTTCCCTGCTGCCGCCAAATCCTTTCATGGGCTTGACGCCTTCGCCAGGGGATTTTTCAGCGGCATGGGTCCCTGAAACGGCGCCGGGCGCATCAGTCATCCTTGAATGGAGGTCTTGGGTGCCTTTGTTGTCATTGCTTTTCATATTCATGCCAATTCCTCCTCTGAAAGCTGTGATGAAACAATCTCACGATATACTCCGCATATCCCAAGAAGTTCCTTATGTTTCCCAATCCCGCATATTTCTCCCTTGTCCAGAACGATAATGCGATCGGCGTTCAATATGCTGCCGACCCTTTGGGAAACTATAATTACTGTTGATGCGGCTGTTTCACTCTTCATGGCGCGGCGCAGCCTTGCGTCAGTCTTGAAGTCCAGTGCGGAAAAACTGTCGTCGAATATATATATTTCCGGCTTTCTGACAAGAGCCCTTGCAATCGACAACCGTTGCTTCTGGCCGCCTGATACATTTGTCCCCCCCTGTGTTATCAAGGAGTCATACCCGCCGCGTTCCATTATGAAATCGGTTGCCTGGGCAATCCCGGCTGCGTGGGCGACCTCTTCTTCCGTCGCATCGTCCTTCCCGAAACGGATGTTTTCCAAAACGCTTCCTGTGAACAACGATGTTTTCTGAGGAACGAAACCTATCTTGGAGCGAAGATATTCCTGTGACATTTCACTGACCGGGATTCCATCGACCAGCACGGTTCCGGACGCAGCTTCATAAAACCGGGGTATCATGCTTACAAGCGTGGTCTTGCCTGAACCTGTGCTTCCGATAATCGCAGTTGTTTCACCAGGACCGGCTGCGAATGATATGTTTTTAAGCGCAGGTTCCTCCGCTCCCGGATAAACAAAGCTGACGTTGCGAAATTCGACCCGGCCCGTGATTCCCGATGATGTCAATGGGTTTTCAGGATCAACTATCTCAGGGTGCATGTCAAGGACTTCATTTATCCTAACTGCGGAGGCAGAGGCCCTCGGCAGGAAAACAAACATCATCGAAAGCATCATCAGGGAAAACATAATGCGCATTATATACTGGATGAAAGCCATAAGGTCCCCGACCTGCATCGCCCCGCTGTCAATCCGATGGCCGCCGAACCAGACCACGGCAATGGTGACAAGATTGATAATCAGAAACATAACCGGCATCATGACGGCCATAAGCCGGTTGACCTGTATGCCGGTCTGCGTAAGGTCAAGGCTTGCCTCGTCAAAGCGGGCGCTTTCGTGTCCGGTTCGGTTGAAAGCCCTGATTACGCGTATACCGGTAAGGCCTTCCCTGAATACAAGGTTGACTTTATCAAGCTTTTTCTGCATCGCCTTGAACAGCGGGATTCCTTTTTTCATAACTGCGAAAATAAGAAGAATCAGGACCGGAAGGGCCACGACGAGTATCATTGCAAGCCTTGCGTCCTTTTGTATGGACATTATGACCCCGCCGATGAACATAAGCGGGGCATATATCATCATCCTGAGTATTATCAGAACAACATTCTGCATCTGGTTGATGTCGTTTGTCGTACGGGTTATCAGGGAAGCTGTTCCTATTTTATTGAACTCCTGCAGGGAATAGCTTTCGACCCGGGAGAAAACCTTGTTCCGGAGAACCTTGCCAAAAGCAACGGCCGTTTTTGCAGTCATATAGCTTGCAGTTATTGTGAAGACTCCCGCGGCCAAGGCCACAAGCAGCATCATTCCGCCGATTCTAAGTATGTAATTCGTATCTCCGTTTACTATTCCGGTGTCCACGATATCCGACATCAGGTTCGGAAGATATAGTTCGGAGATGGCCTGAAGAAACACCAATATTGATATTATGGATATTGATATCCAGAATGGCCTTAAGTTTTTCAGCAGTTTTATCATAAATTTTCCTTTCGGGATTAATTGTCAAATTTTATTGAATCAAAATAAGAAAACACTTCATGCAAAAGTTCGGCGAGAAGCTCGCTTTTTTCTTCACCCAGATATTCTGACAGTCCCATGAATGTGGAATAAAACTCAGAAGAAGCCGCCTGGCCAAGCTCCAGTCCTTTTTCTGAAAGCTTTATTCTGACAGCCCTCTTGTCGTTCCTGTCCGCACTTTTCTCAAGATAGCCTTTTTTCGCAAGGCTTTTTACAAGCTGTGTAACCGTAGGAGGGGCGATGCCAAGAAGCACGCTTATTTGCGACACCATGAGTCCGGTTGAATTTTCCGACGCTGCCTTTTTAATTGTATGCAGAACCAGAAATTCGCTTGGGCTCAGCTCCCGCACATGGCCGGGGCGCCAATGTATTTTTCTGAATTGGGAAAATGCCTTCATCAGTTTTTGAGCCGATGGATTGATGGGATTGTCGATAGCCGGAGCCTCCTTAATAGATAGTTAAACAACCTAATTAAATCTAAAGACAGTATAGGGCGGCCTATTGCGGAAGTCAATGATTATTTTGAAAAAATCAGGGTACATTAACCGGATTTGCATAATGGCGGGCAGGTTCCTTTTTACCTGTGATATTACGGGACATTTCTCCTGCGGCATAAGGGGTGCGGACATTATAACCTGCAGATTGTGCAAACAATGATGAAATCACAAAATTATTGACATTATGTATAATAAAAGTTAAAATTACATTTGCATTTTTCGGGCGCATAGCTCAGCTGGAAGAGCACCTGCTCCACACGCAGGGGGTCGTAGGTTCGAGTCCTATTGCGCCCACCACGGCAAATTTGCTGGTGTAGCTCAGCAGGTAGAGCAGCTGATTTGTAATCAGCAGGTCGGGGGTTCGAATCCGTCCACCAGCTCCAATGGGAACAAGAGTATTCAAAAACGCGAAAACCCGGCTATACCGGGCTTTTTGCATATCTGGGTCAAAGGGAAAATATTGGTGAAAGGCAAAATCTATAATTCCACGCCTGGGTCCAATATATTATGCCTCAGGCAGCCGTTGTAGCGGGAGACGCCGGAACCTCGGTGCAATCCCGGTCAGTGCCATGAACGAATAAACCCCCATTATTCAAACATGCAGTATGAAGAATCCTAAAAAGTGCTAACTTTATACAGAATCATTAAAAACAACAAGAATTACATACTGATGTTATTATTTTCATAATAATAGTATGTTCATAAAACCGGTAAACGCAATTAACCTATATTACAGAGGTAAACATGAGCGTATACAATTTACTTGGTAAAAGAATAAAGGAACAGCGCAGAAAACTTGAACTTACCCAGGAAAAATTATCAGAACTGTGCAATCTATCTCCTTCATATATAGGAATAATCGAGCGAGGGGAAAAAAGGGTGAGCGTTGAGACACTGGTCAGGATTGCGAATGTCCTGGGGGTAAGCGCCGATTTTCTTCTTGGGGACAGCATAGATTATTCCGCTGATTATTATATTGAAAAGGAAAAAGCTTATCTGAACGACATGAACGAAAGTGAAGCAAAATATATTTACGAGTTCCTTGGCGTAACCAGGAATTTTCTGGAAAAAAGGAAACAGGCTGAAAAATAACCAAAACCAGCAACCGCCGGCAGGGCGGTTTTTTTATATGCAAATAAAACGGCGTGGAGTATAATTGATTCATGCGATGTTTGACTTTGCGGAGTGCAAAATGACAAGAAGAGAAAACTTTAAAAAGACGATGAGACATGAAAAACCAGACTCGCTGATCCTGGACCTGGGCGGCAACCCGCTATCGTCCATGGAAGGCAGCAGCCCCGAAAGACTGCTTGAGTTTCTGGGATACAAGCCTGGGGAAAAGGAAAACCTTCCTTTTGGCAAGGGGCATAAAATTGATGAAAGAATTCTTGAACACCTTGATATTGACACCAGGTCGGTCGGGACGATACTGACCCCGGCGGATTCGCTGTATAAACGGCTTGGAGACAATCTATACATGGATGAGTGGGGGATAACACGCAAATACACAGGATTATATTGGGATATAGTGGATTATCCATTGAAAGGCGCGGGCAGCGGCGATCTTGATGATTACAGATGGCCAAACCCCGATAGTGTGGATTTTTCACTTATTGAAGAATATGCAGAGCAGGCAAGATGCCTCTACGAGAAGACAGATTATGTAATTTGCGCCGAACACCCTGTTTACGGGGTTTTCGAAATCGGCTGCTGGATGTGCGGATTCGATGATTTTCTGATCAAAATGGCAATCGACGGAGATTTTATAAAGAAGTTCTCTGAAAAAATACTTGCATATCAGGAAGTGGTTTCACGCCACTATTATTCAGCGGTGGGACCATACATCCACTATACGTCAAGCGGCGATGACTTTGCCACGCAGACCAGCCTTTTTATGTCGCCCGATATGTTCAGGAAGCATATAAAGCCATATTTCCTGGAAAGGGTAAGGCTTACCAAAAACCTGACGGATGCAGCGTTCCTTCACCACTCCTGCGGAAACGTTCATGACATAATAGACGACCTGGCCGACTGTGGCGTGGACATTCTGAATCCCATTCAGCCGACAAATGATATGATGGCTCCGAAGAGGCTTAAGAATGAATTTGGAGAAAAGATTGTCTTTCACGGAGGCCTTGACACGCAGCAAGTGCTTCCATTCGGTACCGAGGAGACGGTCAGGGAGGCTGTCTATGAATTGGTGGGCTCGATGAACCGGGAGGGCGGATATATATTTGCTGCGGCTCATAATATCCAGCCCGATGTCCCGCCTGAAAATGTAGTGCATATGTTCAGGGCGGCAAGGAACGCCGGCAATGAATAGAGAGCAATGTGTTATAATCATTGGCGGGGCCGGCCTGTCTGTGCAATGAAACAAAAATGAAGGATGGTATGGTCATGGCGTTATATTCAATAGTTATACCACTGTACAATGAAGAGGAAGTAATAGGCGAATGCATCAGAAGGGTTGTTTCGGTCTGCGATGGGATTGACGGCGAATGTGAAATCATTTTTGTCAACGACGGAAGTGCGGACAGGACGCTTGAACTGGCCGCAAACGCATGCAAATCAGATAAAAGGATAAAGCTTATAAGCTTTTCAAGGAACTTCGGCCATCAGATTGCAATCACCGCGGGAATGGATAATGCCGCGGGGGATGCCGTTATAGTAATGGATGCCGACCTTCAGGACCCGCCCGAGGTAATAACCGAGCTCATTGAAAAATATAATGAAGGATATGACGTGGTTTATGCCGTCAGGGCTCAAAGAAAAGGCGAAACGGTTTTTAAAAAGCTGACTGCAAAGGCTTTCTACAGATTTCTGAGATACATGTGCAACATTGACATACCGGTCGACACGGGTGACTTCCGGCTTATAAGCAGAAAGGTATGCAATGTAATGAAGACCCTGACCGAGCGCAACAGATATGTAAGGGGCCTTGTATCATGGGTTGGATTCAGGCAGGCGGCGGTGGAATATGTAAGGGAAGAACGGTTTGCGGGCGAAACGAAATATCCACTGAAAAAAATGATCAAGCTGTCGCTTGACGGCATCACGTCATTTTCATCAAAACCGCTTACAATGTCAAAGAATCTGGGGTTCATTGCCGCAGCGGCAGGTTTCATATATATGATAGTGGTAATATTGCAAAAATTTGTATTTGGAAAAACCGTTCAAGGATGGGCGAGCCTGGCCGTTCTGATTCTGCTCATGGGAGGAATACAGCTCATCATGCTTGGGATAACCGGCGAGTACATAGCAAGGATATTTGACGAAAGCAAGAACAGGCCGCTGTATATAATAGATGAAAAATATAACTTCAACGGGGACTAGCATGCTTGTCAGCGATATGCATATGCATGGAGACTACAGCGACGGAGCAGGAAGACTGTCGGATTTCGCCGACGGTGCCATTGAAAAGGGGCTGATGTCAGTCGGGTTTTCCGACCATGCTCCGGTTCCTGTTGAAAACACCTGGTCAATGAAGCGTTCATTGCTGGATGAATATATAAACGAAGCGAACGAAATAAAAACGAGCGGGGCTTATGGCATCGATATCTTCACGGGACTCGAACTTGATTACATAGAGGATATTGATGTGCGAGGCTATATAGGATTTGAAGGGCTGCCGTTGGATTTCTTCCTTGGATCGGTTCATTATGTATACAGCCGAAGGCTTGGGAAGCACATGGAGGTTGACGGAACCCCTGACGAATTTCTGTTTCTTGTCGAGGAAGGATTCGAGGGTGATGCAGGGAAGGTCTTTCGGACATATTATAATAATGTAAGGCGGATGATAAGGAAATACAGACCGAAAATCGCAGCCCATCTCGACCTTGTATCAAAAAACAATGTGAATTTCAGATTTTTCGATGAATCGGGCAAAGAATATATGGCTGAGGTTGAGAAGACGCTGGACGCAATCAAGGAAAACGGTGTGATTGTTGAGATCAATGCAGGAGGCATGTCGCGCGGATATATGAAAAATCCATATCCTTCCGGCAAGATACTGGAAAGATGCCGTGATAAGGGAATAAGGATTGCGCTGAACTCGGATGCCCACAGACCGGCGGACATTGCATACGGTTTTTGCGATATCATAAAACAAATCCGTTTGATGGGCTTTCGGGAGATAATGGTATTCAAAAACGGCGAATGGACTGCTTTCAAACTTTAATTCGCTTGTTTATTGGTGTATAATGTTTTTCATTGTTAATCGGAGGAATGAATTGAAAATAACTGAGGAAACAGTAGAATATGTGGCAGGCCTTGCCAGGCTTTTGCTATCCGCGGATGAAAAGAAAATGATGTCTGACCAAATGGGCGACATACTGGAATATATGGATAAGCTTAATAGTCTTGATACCAGGGATATATTGCCCATGGAACATCTGGAGAGGGCCAGCAATGTTTTCAGGGAAGATTCCGTTGTAAAATCGTTTGACAGGGATAAAATTCTGGCAAATGCTCCGGACAAGGAAGAAGGGGCTTTCAAAGTGCCCAGAATAGTTGATTGAGGCGGCTCATTGGAAATCGCAAGACTTACAATTAAAGATATATCAAGGATGCTCAGAAACCGCGAGGCGTCTGCAGTTGAAATAACGAACGGTTTTTACGAAAGAATAGAATCAACGGATGCTAAAATTGGCGCATATATTTCCTTGTGCAGGGAAAAAGCACTTGAAGATGCGGCAAATGCACAGAAAAAAGCCGATGCCGGCGAAGGAGGTCTTCTCAACGGGGTTCCCGCGGCGGTAAAGGACAATATGTGTACGGAGGGAATGGCTACGACATGCGCTTCAAGGATGCTGGAAAATTTCATCCCGCCTTATACTGCGACAGCCGTTGAAAAAATCAAGGCGGAGGGAGCGGTCTTGCTGGGCAAACTTAATCTTGATGAATTCGCCATGGGCAGCTCGACCGGGAATTCCTATTTTGGACAGACAAAAAACCCATGGGATGAGAGAAGGGTTCCCGGGGGGTCGTCAGGCGGCTCGGCGGCGGCGGTTGCGTCCGGACAAGCCGTATTTGCCCTGGGTTCCGACACGGGAGGTTCGATTCGGCAGCCGGCGGCTTTTTGCGGGGTGGTCGGCCTGAAACCGACGTATGGGACAGTATCAAGGCATGGGCTGGTTGCCTTTGCCTCGAGCCTTGACCAGATCGGTCCGCTGACAAAAACCGTGGAAGACAGCGCCATTGTTTTGAATGCAATCTCAGGCAGGGACCAAAGGGATTCA
Organism: Clostridia bacterium; assembly: GCA_016935835.1. Classification (GTDB taxonomy): domain Bacteria; phylum Bacillota; class Clostridia; order DUPQ01; family DUPQ01; genus JAFGQE01. Next base: position 11,659 of record JAFGQE010000065.1, read on the forward strand.
ACAAGCATGGAAACCGGGATACCGGATTATACGGAAGGAATTGACGGCGGCGCAAGGGGACTTATGATCGGAGTGCCGTCCCAGTATCTTTCCGACGGCGTTTCCCCCGGGGTAAGGAAGCAAATCGGGGAGGCGATCAAGGCTTATGAGAAAATGGGGGCAGTATGCGAGGAAACATCAATTGAACTGGCTGACTACGCCATAGCCGCATATTATATAATTTCATCCGCGGAAGCCAGTTCCAACCTGGCGAGGTACGACGGGATTAAATATGGTTATAGAAGTTCCGGGTATGCAAATTTGACGGATCTTTACAACAAGACCCGCAGCGAGGGATTCGGTTCCGAGGCAAAGAGAAGAATCATGCTGGGCACATATGTGCTTAGCTCGGGTTATTATGATGCATATTATAAAAAAGCACTGAGGGTGAGGAGACTTATAAAAAATGAATTTGATGCCTTGTTTAAAAAATATGATCTGATCCTTGGGCCGACTGCACCTACGACGGCATTTAGGATTGGTGAAAAAGAAGGAAATCCACTTGAGATGTATATGGGCGATGTTTTTACCGTATCGGTGAATATCGCCGGACTTCCCGCGATTTCAATACCGTGCGGACTTGATGAAAACAATCTTCCGGTGGGAATGCAGCTTATAGGAAAAGCATTCGGGGAAAGAACAATTCTTAGGGCGGCGAAAGCCTTTGAAATGGAATTCCCTTTCCTGATTTCTGAGGAAGGCGGCCGGCATGGATTATGAAGTAGTGATAGGCCTTGAAATACATGTTGAACTTGCCACGAAATCCAAGATTTTCTGCGGGTGCACGACGGAGTTCGGAGGGGAAGTAAATACCCATTGCTGCCCGGTCTGCACATCCATGCCCGGAACCCTGCCGGTAATGAACGAAAAGGCAGTGGAATTTGCCGTAAAGGCAGGACTGGCAATGAATTGCGAGATTGCTGAGTTTTCAAAGATGGACCGCAAGAATTATTTTTATCCTGACCTGCCGAAGGCATACCAGATATCGCAGTTCGACCTTCCCATCTGCAAGGGAGGGTATGTGGACATTGACATCAACGGGAAAATGAAGAGGATCGGAATAACCAGGATTCATATTGAGGAGGATGCCGGCAAGCTGATTCATGACCCGCATGGGAAAGGGTCCCTTGTTGATTACAACCGATGCGGGGTGCCTCTTATTGAAATAGTAAGCGAACCCGACATGAGTTCGCCCGAGGAGGCAAGGAAGTATTTTGAAAAAGTACGGTCGATACTTCAGTACACGGGGGTCTCTGATTGCAGGATGCAGGAAGGGTCGATAAGGGCTGATGTCAATCTGTCGCTGCGTCCTGCGGGAAGCACGAAACTTGGAACCAGAACGGAAATGAAGAACCTAAACTCATTCAGGTCTGTCTTCAATGCGGCGGAATCCGAAATAAAGAGACAGTCGGGCATTTTAAGGCAGGGCGGCAGGGTCGGGCAGGAAACGAGAAGATGGGACGACGACGCGGGAAAAAGCTTTCCGATGAGGAACAAGGAGGAAGCTCACGACTACAGGTATTTTCCGGAACCTGACCTGGTTCCCATAATTTTAACAAAGGAAAGGATCGACGCCTACAGGGAATCGCTTCCGGAACTTCCATGGAAAAGATTTGCCAGATATACCGAAGAGATGGGAATTCCCGGATATGATGCGGGAATTATAACCGCATCGGTCAAAACATCGGATTTCTTTGAAGAGGCGGTTAAATACGGGGCAGATGCCAAGACCGCCGCGAACTGGATAATGGGAGACCTGATGCGCCTGATGAATGATGCGGGTACCGAGGATATACCTTTTGGCGGAAAGATGCTGGCTGAATTGGCCGACCTGATAGGGCAAGGCAGAATAAGCAACAACATAGCAAAAACCGTTCTTTCCGAAATGTTCGCGACCGGCGGGACTCCTTCATTTATTGTGAAGGAAAAGGGACTCGAGGTTGTCAGCGACCGGGACGAGCTCGCAAGGATTGTCGACAAGGTTATTTCACACAACAAGAAATCAGTGGAGGACTATATGGGGGGCAAGGAAAAAGCCATGGGATTCCTGATGGGGCAGGTCATGAGGGAGACCGGGGGCAAGGCAAATCCAACCATGGTAAAGGCGATGCTGGCGGATGGATTGAAAAAGGCAATGGAACCATGACCTGGCATAGCCGGCGATGTTTCCGGCCGGCTTGTGATGGAAATAGGTTTTATGTATAATGATTAAGCGTTTTTAAGAAGAGAGGATGATCTATATGGGTTTTTTGGAAAAAATGATGGATAAGGCAAAAAGTGATGCAAGGACAATCATACTGCCCGAAACAACCGATATCAGGATATTGAAGGCGGCGGCTGATGCAGCTGCAAGAAAAATAGCGAATATAATCCTGATAGGCGATAAAAAACAGATTGAAAGAGAAGCAAGTGAAAATTCACTTGACATTTCATCTTCAAAAATTATTGAAATCGATGGATTTCCACAAATGAATGAGTTCGTCAACGAGCTGGTCGAATTGAGGAAGCACAAGGGGATGACTGTTGAAGCAGCCAGGGAGATGCTCAGGAACCCGCTTGCATTCGGAATAATGATGGTGAAAATGAACATGGCGGACGGCATGGTCGCAGGAGCCATCAATTCAACCGCAAACACCCTGAGGCCAGCCCTCCAGATATTGAAAACTGCACCCGGAACAAAATTGGTTTCGGCGTTCTTCATAATGTGTGTTCCCGACTGTAGTTATGGCGACAATGGAACATTCGCCTACGGCGACTGCGGTTTGATTGAAAACCCTGATGCTGACCAGCTGTCGGAAATTGCGATTTCAACCGCCGCATCATTTAAAAGCCTCGTCGGAACCGAACCAATCGTTGCAATGCTGTCCTATTCAACCTACGGAAGCGCGCAAAGCGAACTTACCGAAAAAGTTATTCTTGCTACGAAACTAGCCAGGGAAAAGGCTCCCGGCCTTGCCATAGACGGAGAGCTTCAGCTTGACGCTGCGATTGTCGAATCAATCGGAAAGAAAAAAGCGCCGGGCAGCAAGTATGCAGGAAAGGCAAATGTCTTGATTTTTCCGGACCTGAACGCCGGGAACATCGGATACAAGCTTACGGAAAGACTTGCCAGGGCAGAGGCATACGGACCCTTGCTGCAAGGAATAGCAAAGCCTGTTAATGACCTTTCCAGGGGTTGCAGCGCAGAGGATATTACCGGAGTGATTGCCATTACCGCCGTACAGGCGCAGAACATGGAGAAATAAATGAAAGTATTGGTCATCAATGCCGGAAGCTCTTCCTTGAAATATCAATTGATTGATATTGAGGGGGAAAAACTTCTTGCAAAGGGTTTGTGCGAAAGGATCGGCTTTGAAGACAGCGTCCATAAATATGCCAAATCCGATGGCTTTTGTACTGAATCCATTCTTTCGCTTCATAATCATGTCGAGGCAATAGATGCAATGCTGCGGCTCCTTTCAAATGAAGAGACAGGGGTCATAAAGGCAATGGACGAGATAAAGGCGATCGGCCACAGGGTCGTACATGGCGGAGAGGCATTCAATCAGTCCATAATCATCGATGACAATGTTCTGGATACATTGAGGCAATGCATAGATCTGGCTCCGATACATAACCCTGCGAACATCATGGGAATAGAAGCGTGCAGGCAGGAGTTGCCCGGAATACCGATGATAGCTGTGTTTGATACGGCTTTTCACCAGACAATGCCTCCCAAGGCGTTTATGTACGCCCTCCCATATGAGCTTTATAAAAAATACGGAATAAGAAAATATGGATTCCATGGAACCAGCCATAAGTTCGTTATGAAGAGAGCCGCGTGCATGCTGGGACGCCCTGCCGAGGAATTGAAGCTTGTTTCATGTCACCTTGGCAACGGGGCCAGCATATGTGCGATAGAAAACGGGAAATCCGTGGACACAAGCATGGGATTCACGCCACTTTCGGGACTGGCAATGGGAACCAGGAGCGGAACTATAGACCCGGCCCTGATATCATTCATCATGGAAAAGGAAGAAATGTCCATTGAGGAAACAACTGCGTTTCTAAACAGAAAGTCAGGGGTCCTTGGGCTTTCGGGAATCAGCAGCGACTTCAGGGACTTGCTCAAGGCATCAGGCAACGGCAATGTGCGGGCGAAGCTGGCCATAGACGTTTTTGCATACAGGGTCAAGAAATATGTATCTGAATACATAGGTGTCATGAACGGCGTGGATGCTATAATTTTCACAGCGGGAATAGGGGAAAACAACAGTTTGGTCAGAAAGCTTGTTACCGACAATATGGAGTTTTTCGGTATAAAGTGTGATTGTGAGAAGAACAAGTCTGACACAGGTGTCGAGATGGACATAAGCACGGACGACTCGCCCGTCAAAATCCTGGTCATCCCAACAAATGAGGAAATGGAAATAGCACTGGAGGTCAAGAGGGTCCTCAACGTATGATGCGGGACTAAAAACCTGCATGATGCCCGCTAAAAAGCCGGCCGTAATTATCCGGGACAGACGCAAAAAATCCGTGGGGCAAAGACAGGGCGAGCCCGTTGAAAAAAGCAGCCAGGGGCCTGTTTTCAAGTCCGCTCCTGTAAAGCAATATTTCTTGACATACTCAAACCATAAAAGTATAATAGCACTTGACGGTTTTGGAAAGGGGAGTCGTATGCGTATCAATATTGCCGGAATAACTGGAAAAGACGGTGCGTATACAGAGGTTTCCATGGACATACCCGTGGAAGAGCTTGGAGCTGGAATTGCCGGGATAAGGCTCGAGGAAAGCATACATGCCGACCTGAAGGCGGAATATATGGAAGGTGTGATAATGGTCGGCGGCAGGATTACCGGCAGATACTCTACAGAGTGCGGCCGCTGCCTAAGGAATATCAAGGGGAACCTTGACATTGAGATCAACGAGAGATTCGTGAAGATGTCAGGTGAAGCCCTTGAAACGGACGACTATCTTTACGATGGCGACCATATTGACATGACGATACCGCTGATAGACAACATATTCCTTGGTTTTCCGGGAGCCATGGTGTGCAGCAAGGATTGCAAGGGACTTTGCCAGATATGCGGGGCGGATCTGAACATAACGGAATGCTCGTGCGTAAAGCATGAAATAAATATTAAAATGGAAAAACTGAAAGATTTTTTTAATCAATAAGTTGGGAGGTGTTATAAATGGCGGTACCCAAACGAAAAGTATCAAAAGCCAGAAGGGATAAAAGAAAAGCCAATTGGAAGCTCGAAGCCCCGAACCTGGCAAGGTGTCCACAATGCCATGCTTTGAAGGAACAGCACAAAGTATGCAAGGAATGCGGTTATTACAAAGGAAAAGAAGTTGTTGATAAAACTGCGGAATAGTGGTTGAAAAAAGACAGCGCCTGGCTGTCTTTTTATTTATGCCGGGAGTTCCCGCCGGGAAACCACGGGCGGCGATGGAATGATTGGGGAATAAAGTGAAGGACTACAGCAGGATTTATAATGTTGAAATGGGCAGCATAGCCTGGAAGGCGGGAATTGAACCAGGTGATTCCGTCGTGTCCATAAACGGAAGGCGGCTCAAGGACATCTTTGATTACCATTACTCAATGACCTATAGAAGAATAAGGCTTAAAATAAAAAAGAGAAACAGCGTAGTTGAAAAAATAAACATTTATAAGCAAGAGTATGAGGACATCGGCATATCATTCAAGGAAGATCTTATAAACGGGGAGAAGAGCTGCACCAATAAATGCATATTCTGCTTCATAGACCAGCTTCCGAAAGGGATGAGGGAAACCCTGTACTATAAGGATGACGACGCCCGCCTTTCCCTGCTTCACGGGAACTACGTAACACTGACCAATACCGGAATGAATGAGCTGAAAAGAATGGCCAGGCTTCGCATATCGCCGATTAATATATCCGTGCACACCGTAAACCCGGAGCTTCGGGTAAAAATGATGGCAAACCGTTCAGCCGGGGATATAATGGAAAAGATAGCCTTCCTTGCGAAAAAAAAGATAAGGATGAATTGCCAGGCCGTACTTTGCCGGGGAATCAACGACGGTGATGAGATGGCAAGGACAATCAACGAACTGTCTTCGCTATATCCGTATGTCAACAGCATTTCAATAGTGCCTGTCGGATTGACTAAATATCGGGGGAACCTTTTCAAGCTTGAACCGTATGACAAGGAATCGTCAATCGAGGTACTTGATATGATCACCGGCATGCAGCCGGCCCTGAAGGAAAGACTCGGGGTCAACTTTGCATATGCGGCCGATGAATTTTATATAATGGCAGGAAGGGAAACGCCGGGACCAGGTGAATACGACGGGTATCCGCAGATTGAAAACGGCGTGGGACTGCTGGCATCCTTTGCTGATGAAGTAAGGGAAGCAATCGGTGAAGAGAAATATGAATTGAATCCCCGAAGAATCAGTATTTTAACGGGAGAGGCCGCGTTTTCATTTATGAAGGATATGGCGGAACTTGTCATGGAAAGACACCCTGGAATTGAAATCGAGGTGTTTGCAGTTAAAAACATATTTTTCGGAAAGGAAGTTACGGTGGCGGGGCTTTTGACCGGGAATGATATAATAAATGCACTGAAAGGGAAGTCATTGGGAGAGGAACTGTTGCTGCCGGTCGTAATGCTACGGGCTGATGATGACATTTTTCTTGACGATGTCACCCTTTCGGAGATTTCGGAAACACTGGGCGTCAAAGTTACACCAGTAAATGTTTCCGGGTTTGATTTCGTTAGTAAAATAACCGGAAGGAGATCGGATGCCTAAGCCGATAGTAGCGATTGTGGGGAGGCCGAATGTAGGCAAATCCGCATTTTTCAATTATATAGTGGGGAAACGCATATCAATTGTCGAGGATTCCCCCGGGGTAACCAGGGACAGGATTTATGCGCAGACAGAATGGAGGGGCCGTGAATTCACCGTCATCGACACCGGTGGGATCGAGCCTTTTTCCGATGACCAGATTTTGAAGCAGATGAGGGTTCAGGCTGAGATCGCCATAGAAACAGCGGATGTCATCATCTTTATGGCAGATATAAAAAGCGGGGTTACGCCAGCCGATTTGGAGGTTGCGCAAATCTTGTATAAATCCGGAAAACCCACCGTCATAGCTGTTAACAAAGTGGATCGCATCGGCGATACTCCCCCCGAGTTCTATGAATTCTATAATCTGGGGATAGGTGATATATTTCCCATATCTTCCCTCCACGGCCTGGGGATGGGCGAGTTGCTTGATGCCGTATATGACCGATTTTCTCAGGATGAGCCCGAGGAAGGCGACAGCGATGACATACATGTGGCAATCATAGGAAAGCCCAATGCGGGGAAGTCGTCCCTATTGAATAAATTCATAGGCGAGGACAGGGCGATTGTAAGCGAAATACCGGGAACGACCAGGGATGCGCTTGACACACCGGTTGAATACAAGGGAATTAAATATGTTTTCATCGATACGGCGGGGATAAGAAAACATAGCAAAATATATGACAATATCGAAAGATACAGCATCATGAGGGCATGGACGGCAATAGAAAGGTCGGATGTTTGCATTATATTGGTGGACGCACAGGATGGCGTCACCGAACAGGATACAAAGATAGCGGGATTTGCACATGAAGAAGGAAAGGGAATAATAATCGCAATAAACAAATGGGACCTGATTGAAAAAGAAAACAGCACCTATAAAAAATTCATTGAACAGACAGGGCAAAAGTTCTCTTTCATGAAGTATGCACCGATAACAACAATATCAGCAAAAACAGGACAAAGGGTCGAGGGATTGTATGAAATGATTGAATCGGTATACAACAGCTGCTGCATAAGGGTTCCGACGGGAATACTTAATGATATACTCAATGATTCGATGGCCATGGTCCAGCCTCCGTCGGACAAGGGCAAGCGGTTGAAAATATTCTACATAACACAGACATCAATAAAACCACCGACATTTGTCTTGTTCGTTAACAACAAGGACCTGATGCATTTTTCATATCAGAGATACATTGAGAACCAACTGAGGGAAGCCTTCGGATTTTTTGGAACTCCCGTAAGGTTTGTTATAAGGGAGAGAAGCAGGGAGGAATGATCTTGGATATATTTTTATTGATTCTTTGCGCTGTCTTCGGTTATGCCGCGGGATCGGCCAACTCATCGGTACTGGTCGGCAAACTATATAAAACCGATGTTCGGACGCAGGGAAGCGGAAATGCCGGACTTACAAACACATACAGGGTTCTTGGAGCCAAGGCGGCGCTTATGGTGCTTGCCGGGGATATCCTCAAGGGTGTTGTCGCTGTTCTTTTTGGACTTCTGCTCAAGGAATGGGCGGGGGATTCAACGCTAAAAGACATTTTTGCGGTGACGGCCGGGTCGTTTTCTGTCATAGGACACAATTGGCCGGTTTATTTTGGGTTCAAAGGCGGAAAGGGAATTCTGACAACGGCAACAGTTATTTTCATGCTAGACTGGAGAATAGGCCTTATCGGCCTCTTTATTTTCGCCGCGGTTGTCCTGACATCGCGTTACGTGTCGCTCGGCTCGATAATAGGGGCAGCGGCCATTCCCGTCGCTGCAATCGCATTGGGGCATAAAACAGCATTCATTATATTCATGGTGTTTCTTGCTTTTCTTGCGATTTACAGGCATAAGGCGAATATAATCAGGCTGGTTCACGGAAATGAGAATAAATTGAAATTCAGGAAAGCGGGCAGCACGGACAATGAAAGCAGATGAGTTTATTTTTCTCAGAAACCTTAAGTACGAAAATCCGGACCAGATGTCGGCGCCGGCCCTGGCTTATATAGGAGACGCGGTATACGACCTCTTCATCAGGGGAAAGCTGATAGCCGAAGGAATCAGAAACACAGGAAGACTTCATAAAACAGCGGTAAGCTTCGTCAAGGCCGCCGGGCAAAAAAAAGCTTATGGCATGATTTTGGACAGACTCACAGAAAAAGAAAAACAGGTTGCGCACAGAGGACGGAATTCAAACATGGGTTCAATCCCCAAAAATGCCGATCCATCGGATTATTCGATGGCGACGGCATTCGAAACCTTGCTTGGATACCTCTATTTAAAAAACGAAATGGAAAGGCTGATGGAGCTAATGGAAGCGGCTTCGATAAAAGAAAATGATTGAAGAGAACAACATAATAGCCGGAAGAAACCCGGTTATGGAGGCGATAAAATCAAATACCGAGATCAGCAGCATTATGATTGCAAAAGGTGCGGGCGAAGGCGCAATCAAGGCAATCATCGCCACGGCTAAAAAAAAGAAGATTCCGGTCAAGGAAGTTTCATCCGTCAAGCTGGATGCCCTTGTCCCGGCGAAAAATCATCAGGGTGTTGTCGCCAGCATATCGCCGATAAAATTCGTGTCCATGCAGGACATATTGAAAAAGGCATCGGACAAAGGCGAGGACCCGTTCATTGTGATACTTGACGGCATGGAGGATGTACACAATCTTGGAGCCATAGCCAGAACGGCGGAAGCGTGCGGCGTGCACGGATTAATTATTCCAAAGCACAGGGCGGCGCCTGTTACGACGATGGCCGTCAAGGCAAGCGCCGGGGCGTTGCTTTATATGCCTGTATGCAGGGAGACCAACATACCCATGGCTATGGAACACCTGAAAAAAAGGGGATTGTGGATTGCGGGCGCCGACATGGACGGAGAAACAAAATATTACGAAGCAAACCTGAAAGGGCCGCTGGCTGTCGTAATAGGCGGCGAGGGGAAAGGCATGGGAAGGCTTGTGAAGGAGAAATGCGATTTCAATATCAGCATCCCGATGGCGGGAAGGATGCCGTCGCTCAATGCCTCGAATGCCGCTGCGGTAATTCTTTTTGAAGCCTTGAGGCAAAGGTCCGGAAAATGAAGGAACTCCTGATTGTCGACGGGTACAATATCATTAATTCATGGCGGGATGTCTTTGATCTTGAAAAATATACAATGGCCGAGGCAAGGGTAAGATTACTGGATATTCTATCAGACTACCAGGGTTACTCAGGCCACAGGCTTGTAGTTGTATTTGATGCCCATATGGTTAGGGAGGGGCTGGGAAGCCTGGACATCCATGACAACATCAAGGTGGTGTTCACAAGGGAAAACCAGACGGCCGACAATTTCATCGAAAGGTTCGTAAAGAATTACGGAGCGGGAAAGACCATCAGGGTGGCGACGGGCGACTATATGGAACAAAAGACTGTTCTGACAAAAGGCGGGCTCAGAATGACGCCGAATGAATTGAAAAGCGAGATTTTCACACAAATAAAAGAACATAAAAGGCATGCTTCAGGCAAGGCGGACCGGGATTTTCTGGAAAGCCGGCTCACAGGCGAGCAAAAAAGCATATTTGAATCCATCAGACGCAACCGCACAGGGTATTAACCAGGAGTTTCATGTAAACAAAATATAGGTTTGTCTTGTCCAAATTCATATGGGCAGTCTTATGAGGAATATTTTTAGTAAGCCGGAACCGGCGGAAAAACGGCGCCTTGAAATAGGTTAAAAATTTCCGGCACAAAAGCCGGCGGATGCCCGTAGCCGCCTCCGGGTCATTGACCGCAGGGCCGGTTCATATTGAATAAGGAAATCATTGTTGATAGAATGGGTGTACGGAGGTTTTCACCATGCATAAGAACAACTACGATACGGCAAGGGATGAAATGGGCTTTGACTGGTATATCGGGTCGACGGTCTATGCCTATTTGGAACTTGCAGGAATCAGTCTTTATGAGTTTAACAAAAATCCCCTGGCTGGCGTGGAGGCTTACAGCGAAAAGTATTTCACCGGGCTAAAGGAAATGTTCGGAGATTATCTTATTCCCGTGAACCCTTCTACGCCTTCCATCTCATATGGGCATATAAATTTTCTGGGTGTCGGCCTTGTCTTTCCTGAAGGCGAGGGCGAGGTAAACTACGAACGACAAGACAAGAGCCTTGATGAATGGATCGAAATATTGAAAAACAGCATGCGTTTCGACAATATGACGGCAGAGGGTGAGTTTTATCAAAATTACAGGAGCATACTGCAAAAGGCATATCCGGGGAAGCGGGTGAACTGGGCGATGGGATACGAAGGCCCGGCTACAACCGCATATGAACTCAGGGACATGGATTTTTTTTACGATATATACGATGATCCGGAGAAAACACGGGAATTCATGCGCATTTTGTCCCTGAATACAGTCGAGTATATAAAATTTCACCGTCGTGTAAACGGGCAGCAGGAATTCAATATAGACGAAGGCGGGATGTGCGATGACATCGCCTCGATGATTCCGCCCGAAATGTTCGGGGATTTCGTACTGCCTTTCTGGGAGATTTTTTATTCTGGAATTACAAGCGGAAAAAGATGGCTGCATACCGAGGATCATACATATAAGACAATGAAATACTTGGAAAAGGCGGATATTTCATATTTTGATCCTTCAATATCCCACAAACTGAATCCAAGGCTGATAAGGGACAACTGCCGTGTCCCGTTCGGCTGGCGGATGGGTTCTTTTCATTTCAGGGACCTGAAGCCGAAGGATGTTGAGGACTGGGTATACAAGGCCGTGGAAGACGGCGCAAGCAAGGTTTTTACGCATGTAACCAAGAACATGCTGGATGACAGCCACATTGAAAAAGTTAAAGCTTTCCAAAAGGCAGCCTCAAATGCAAAAAGGATGTTCGATTCGGGCGCGTCAAGAGAGGAAATTGGTAAATTGGTTTCTCCCGCGGGAAGGGAAAGGTTCTGGGACAAATGGCCGGGATAAACGGAGATTCATGTGAAAAATGACTATTACTCAAGGATATTGAACTGGGTGCTGCCGATTGTCGTAGTGATAATTATACTTACCGGCGATTTGATCGAGGGGCTTTTCATACTTGCGGCATATCTTGTTTATCGTTTCTACAGTGAACGGGATAAGTTCTTTTCTTATGTTGGAAAGAGAAAATTCCTGAATGGAAAACTGCAAAAGGCTGTCCATTATTATAATAAGGCATGCATGACGAAAAAGGCTGAGGCCAAGGTCAGGGTGTCCTATGCATATGCACTGATATTGAGCGGAGAGTTTCAAAAAGCCGCGGAAGCCTTGGCCGAACTGCAGGGCGCGCCTGACGCCGACACGGTTCAAATGCAAAAAGCCATATGCGAAGCCGTACTGATATGGAAGGTAGAAGGAAACCGGGCGAGGGCGTCGACGCATCTTGGACGCATCGATGAAAGCCTCAGGACATCATCCTATTATGGTGTCATGGGGAAAATGATGATTGAATCGGGCGACATTGATAAAGCGCGTTCTTTCAATGAAGAAGCGTACCGATACAATGCGAAGAACGCCGGCATTCTTGAAAACCTCATCAGAATATATTGCAATATTGAAGACTATGAAAGAGCATTTAAAGTTGCCGGATTGTTGCTTAACAAAAATCCCCACACCCCGGATTCATTTTATTATTGTGCAATGGCAAATGAAAAATGCGGAAATCATAAGAAGGCGGGAAAGTTATATAAAAAGGCACTGGATTATGATGAAACCATTCTTTCATCTGTGCGCCATGAGGATATAAGGAGCATTTTGGAATCACAGGAGGAGGTTTGAATGTACGGGAAAAAAGCAATATATTTCAATTATAAGAGCTATGGCGCATTTATAGCACTGATACTGGCGCCTGCCCTGCTAATCCTTCTGGGAGGTTCGCTTTCAGTCGCATTTTTATCTCTTTATCCGTTGATAGCCGCAATTTTGATTGCATTGGCAATGGCTTCACCCGGAATCCCCAGGCTGATGGCAATAAATGCGAATATAAAACTCAGGGAAGGAAAATACAAAAAAGCACTGAAAAAAGCAAGAAGGGCGTCCCATATGCCGCTTGCCCCGCTCAGCATACATATATTTACGGCATTCACCATGGTTTTGACAGGCGATTTCCCCGGGGCGAAGGAAAAGCTTGAACTTATAAAAAGTCGTGAAGCAAGTTTTTCGGAGAAAAGTAAAATCGAATCTATAAAAGCATTGATTGAATGGAAGGAAACGGGGAGCCCGGAAAAAGCCCTGACCCTGCTTGGCGACTTGATTAGAAAGGGAGCGGATGAGGCGGTTTATTATACCACGGGGAAACTGCTCAATCTTTGCGATGATCCCTCAAAAGCACGCAAATACAACGAGGAAGCATATGAAATGAACCCGGGCAACATGGATATAGCCCAGAATCTGGTTATATCATATTGCCTTACCGGACAAAAAATCGAAGCAAAGCTATATTTCAGGAATCTTTATTATGAACAGGGCGCCAACGTGGATTCATTATATTACATGGCTAAAATCAAGCAAGATGATGGGAAAAGCGGGGAAGCGGCTGATTTTATCAGAAAAGCCATGGATATGGAAAGTTCAGCGCTAAATATTATAAATCACGATGAGCTTGCGGCATTTCTCAATGAACTGGAGCGGGAGAACTTATGAAAGCAAAAAAAATCATCAGTACAATCGGAAGCTACCTGATAATTGCAACGGGAGCGGGAATCGCAGCCGCGGGAATAAACATATTCCTATTCCCATACAGGATAGCCCCCGGGGGAATAACCGGACTTGCCACGATAGTTTACTACTTGCTGGATGACCTTATTCCCTTGGGTTTATTGATAATTGCACTGAATCTTCCATTGTTCATAGCCGGAATTATAAAACTGGGATGGAGATTCATGCTTAGAACTTTGTATGCAACTGTATCGATGTCCATAATTATAGATCTTACGGCTCCATTTATGATTGGACTTGCATCCCGGCATCTTGTGTCCGGGGATAATGAGATGATGCTTTTTTCACTGTTCGGCGGAGCTTTGCTCGGCATAGGAATGGGTATAATATTCAGGTTTGACGCAACAACCGGGGGCACTGACCTGATGGCTGAGCTTGCAAAGAGAGGCGGCCTGAACCTTACGATGGGACAGGCGATCTTTATTTTCGATGCCGTGATAGTCATAATGGCCGGAGTATTTTTCAAAAGCCTTATACTGGCTCTGTATGCAATAATTGCAGTCATTGTCGCCTCAAAGGCGGTGGATGTCATTCTGGAGGGATTTAGTTTTTCAAAGGGTATGTTTATAATTTCAAACCACAGCGAAATAATTGCGCAAAGAATCCTCAACGAGCTTGAAAGAGGACTTACCGGCTTCCAGGGAACCGGCAAGTACACCAACAGCAACAAGGAAATACTTTTTTGCGTGGCAAGGGCTAAATTTATACCGGGAATAAAAAAGATTGTAAAGGAGTCTGACCCCGATGCCTTTGTGGTTGTTACGAACGTGCACGAAGTGCTCGGGGCGGGTTTTCGGGGTTTTGACAACAAAATAAGCTGAAGGTATACTTGTTGGGAACG
>JAFGQE010000066.1 GCA_016935835.1 Clostridia bacterium
AGCTCTAACAAAAAGGATACATGATTCGGGGGTGTGCAGTGGAGTTTTTTATCCTCCGACTGGCTGGTTTCTTAGCTTCCGCGGTGATTGGTTTCTATTTTGCCATAAACACTGATCCGGGAATTCTTTTTAGTATGGGAAAAGCATTTACCACACAAAATATGATTTATGACAGACAAAAGATAACAAAAATTCAATATGAGAGTACGCTTTTGCTTGATGAAAGTATAGACATCAGAATACCGGTTAATAAAACAAGCGGATTTTATATTTTACTCAAGGACACAATCAAACCTGAATCTGTTTTTGAACGGATTATAAATGCATTTTTGAATTCAGAAGATGATAATATTTCGGCGTATCTGGGGAATGATAAAACCAAATATACTGTTAAGCCAGACCTTATAGTTTATGATGGTAATCTTTATAGTGATGCTCCAGCCATCTTCAGAGAGGTTATAACGGAAAAAGTGATTATTGCCAAATATACTTCAACCAGAAACGGAGACTTGACGGTAAGTGATAACGAATTGAATTCATATGAGGATCAATACCTGAGTTTTATTAATAATGTCAGCAAGGACAGGTTTCTGGGAGTAAATCCATATTATGATTATCTTCGAAAAAGTAATGAAGAAATTTCCTCGCTATTCAATCAATACTTTAAGGAAGTATTTTATTCAACAGTATCCTTAGATGACATTTATGCGGCTTATAACGACGCGATGAATAAGCTGGGTGCTTCTGAATATATTGAAAGCCTTAATAAAAAAATAAATTCTCATTAAGATGAAAACCATTGGGGGTGCGGACGATTATTTGGACACCCTGGGCCGCATCCTTCAACATACTTTCCAGCGATTCCGGTACCTTTATTCAGAAGATTGATTTCATGTGGGATGATTCGGAAGCGATTTATCAAGGCGAAGCTTACTGCAAAGGAATCAAATACAGCTTTGAAATCTACGCTTACGATGGCAGCTGCCAGAAGTGGGACGCCGACACCGATGATGATACCTGGGCAGATGAGTTCTATAATGTATGATGAGCGATATCAGTTAACATTTGAAGAGGTTGATTGGATGTCATAGCTTGGTAATAGAGCAATTTGGATATTTATTTTATTCTGTGAGAGAGCAGCATGAATGTTATAATAGGAACAAACAGTTTTGAAGGCTGAACATCCTTTTATAATTTGTTCCTTGTATACTGCAAATTATATTTAGAGTTTACAAAAACAGTTATGCAGTTTGAACGGGAGAAAGAAATATGACAAATAGAGAAAGAATTTTAGCAATATTAAAAAGAGAGAAACCAGATTGTGTGCCATGGTTTGGTGATTTGGCCTATTGGCTTGACTACTTGCAAAAAGACAACAAATTGCCAGAAAAATATATGAAAAAATCAACTGCAAGAGATTCTGTGACGAATGAAGGGTTAGCTTCTACCCTTATGGGGGAAGGGCTTCAAAAATTGCATAAAGATTTGGATGTCGGGTTTTATCTACAAGGTTATTTTCCCTTCAAAATTAAGTATGAGGGTGTCAAAGTAACTGAAACGATTGACAGTGAATACCGTGTGACAGTCATTGAAACACCTTTTGGTGATTTAAAGGAAGTATGGAAATATTCGCAACAAACATACAGTTGGGCACCCAAAGAATATTTGTTGAAAACGTATGAAGATTTAGAGGCATACAAATACTTATATGAACATACTTACTACGAACCTGATTACGAATTGGCAGAAATAAACCGTGATTCAGTCGGAGATAATGGTGTCGTTTTGTGTTATCTGCCCAAAAGCCCATTTATGGAAATGGTTGCATTAAGGGCAGGCATAGAAGCAACTACATTTATGCAACTGGATGCACCTGAGTTGTTTGATGAGGTGATGGAGCTGATAGAAAAGAAGCATGACGAAGCAGCTGTGATTGCACTGAGCTCACCGGCTGAATGCCTAATGATTCCGGAAAATATTACATCAGAAGTTGTTGGCAAAACTAATTATGAAAAATATATGCGAAGATATCACGAAAAGTGGACGAGCCGAATTCGAGGAGCCGGTAAATATTCATTTGTTCACCTTGATGGTACTATGAAAGGATTAATAAGTGAATTGTCTTCAGCAGGATTTGATGTTCTTGAAGCATTGACACCTCAGCCAGTGGGAGATATTGCAATTGAAGATTTACATAACTGGGTTGAAGAGGGCACCATTATCTGGGGGGGCATACCCGGGGGGTACTTTTCGGATCAAATAAGTGATGGAGAATTTGATGAACATGTGATCAGGGTACTTGAAGTCATGAGAAAAGAACCAAGATATGTGTTGGGAGTAGCAGATCAAGTTGTGCCGCATTCAAGTTTTGAACGCATAAAACATGTAAGCGAACTGGTAAAACAATATGGAAAATATGAAATACAGGAAGATTTGCAATGATAAAAATGAAAAGCCTTATATTAATTATTACTATGGTAGCTGCCAGTTCCCTTCTTCAAGCTGCTTCAGACACCTGACTTCGCCTGGCATCAGCCCACTATATTTCTGTCTCCAGCGATAAAATGTCTGCCCAGTAATACCCATCTTCCTGATGACTTCCTTGACGGGCATACCAGTTTCAGCCTGCTTCAGTGCCGGGGCCATTTGTTCGTTCGTGAACTTGCTCTTTTTCATGATATGTCCTCCATCTTGCCAGTATTATTGTGTTTCAAACACTAACATTATGTTTGGACCAGTTTTATGGGAGAAGGTCATATGGACTTATAATAATTGTGTGGTCCGGCCTTTGTTTCATGCTTCTCTCAAAGCCCATAGGCGGCTATTTGGCTGAAAAACTTTTTTCATGGGCGCCTGAATGGTTTGTAATGAGCAATACCTTCGAGGGATCCAAGACGATATTATTTATAACCTGGATTATGATAATGGTTTTTGGGAACATACTGGCTCCCGCCGTTGAAGAGCTCTACTTTCGAGGATATCTTCTTCCAAGAATCGCACACCTCAAAGGGTGGGCCCCGGTACTTAACGCGGTTTTGTTTTCGGCATATCACTTTTGGTCTCCATGGGAAGTCATAACAAGGGCTGTCGCCGTATTGCCCGTGTCTTATGTCGCATACAAAAAGCAAAACATATATATCGGTATGGTGGCGCATATTACACTCAACACATTATCCTCGCTCCCGCTTTTGCTGGTGATATTTAAATAGAGCAACAACTTAAGTTCCAATAATTTTCAAGAAATGACAACTGCCGTATAGGTTTTTATATTATTACAGTCAAAAGGAAAAGGCTTGCTTTCCATCACAAAGGGTATATAGAATTTAGTGGTGAAAGGAAAACATCAATGAACATAAGAGATGACTTCAAGGCCATCAATGACAAGGTTTCTGTTATAAAAAAGAAGGAGGGGAAATTCCATGTGGCAATGTCCAAAATGCAGTCGTGAATTCAAGAGACAAAACCAGTCCCATTCCTGCGATGAACATCCAAAAACAATTGATTCATATATCGCAGCACAACCCGGGAATGTTCAACATCTGCTTCAGGAGGTCAGGGATGCGATTCGCACTGTGCTGCCTGATGCCGAAGAACGTATTTCGTGGAGCATGCCGACTTATTGGAAGAAGCATAATATAATTCATTTTGCAGCATTCAAGAACCACATGGGAATCTATCCGGGAGACAAGGCGATTGAACATTTTGCGGACGAGCTAAAGGATTACAGGACAAGCAAAGGTGCAGTTCAGTTTTCATATGGCATGCCTGTCCCGTTTGGATTAATCCAGGAAATAGCAAAATGGTGTTACGAAACCGGCAATCGCCATTGACGGGAGGGTGCTGATGCCAAAAGCAAGAAAGATGCTGAGTGACCGGGAAGCGCCATACATTCAGCCGCTTGTGAATTTGATTGAAACACAGGGCAAGGAAACGCTCGCTATGTGGGCGGTTGAATATGCCGGGCGTGTTATGCTTCCCTTGTGGATTAAGAATTATCCGGATGACCTGCGTCCGCAAAATGCATTGAATGCAGCCCGCGGGTGGCTGTCCGGTTCAATCAAACTGCCGCAGGCGAAACCTGCAATCCTTGCGTGTCATGAGGCTGCCCGCGAAGCCGGTGCGAAGCCTGCCGCCCAGGCCGCCGCAAGGGCAATCGGCCAATGCGCATCCACAATCCATTCGGCAAGGCACTGCATCGGGCTTGCCGCTTACGGAGCGCTGGCGGTCGCCTACGACCGGCTTGGGACTGATGCGCCATGGGTGCGGATTGAACAACTTGCAGCGAAGGAGTGCAAGAATATGGAAGCGGCTCTTCGCGCCATTGCAGTGAAAAACAAGCCGAATCCTTAGGTAATCGGCTGGAATTGCTGATTGCGAATAGCCAAAGGCAGGGCAACCCGTCTATAAGGCATTGATGACGGTCAGGATGGGCAAAAGAGGATGAAGTATTTGAAACAGACTGGTAGCTATTGGCGATAATAGAGGTTAGGAGGAATTGATATGTCGGGAAACAAAAAAAATCCGCGGGAGTTGACATCGGAACAACGCAAAGTGATTATAGAAATATTAAAAGACCGATTTGAAAAAAATATGAACCGCCATCAAGGATTGGATTGGGCGGATGTGCAGGTAAAGCTGGAAGCAAATGCCGATAAGCTTTGGTCAATCAATGAAATGGAAATGACTGGCGGCGAGCCGGATATTGTGAGACATGACAATGATGGCAGCGAGTTTGTTTTTTATGATTGTTCAGCTGAAAGCCCCGAGGGGCGAAGAAATGTTTGCTACGATAGCGCGGCGCTGGAGTCAAGAAAAAAATTCAAACCGCAGGATAACGCCGTTGATATGGCGGCTGCCATGGGCATCGGGATTTTAACCGAGGACCAGTACCGGGGTCTGCAGAAAGTCGGGAAGTTCGACACGAAGACATCAAGCTGGATAAAGACGCCTGAGGACATTAGAAAACTCGGCGGAGCGCTTTTCTGCGATCGCCGCTACGATACGGTATTTGTTTATCATAATGGTGCGGAGTCCTATTATGGAGCCAGAGGCTTCCGCGGCATGATAATAGTCTGATGCCATATTGCAGAATGAGTTTATAATATGGTTTTTTTTAAGACTTAAGGCATAATGCTATCAGCTTCAAAACATAACGAGTGCAACCTTGCAATTGAATAAGATAATATGAAAAGGTCAACCGGACATCATAATTGACAGAAACCATATCAATCATTTATTTTAGGAGTGTACGGGCCGGTTGCTAAATTAAAAAATGATTTCCGCTTACATGTGCAGGAATTGAAAGGAAGCCAGCCATGAAAAATCTTAAGATAGCTTTATTACAGCTGATGCCTAAGGACACCATTGACGGCAATCTCCAAAAAGGATTGGAATATTGCAGAAAATCCAGGGAAATGGGTGCAGACATTGCATTGTTTCCCGAAATGTGGAGCATTGGCTACAATATTCCGGCTGATGCCTGCGAACTAATGTCCAAAGCTGTATCTGCCGACAGTGCATTTGCAAAATCATTCGCTGAACTTGCGAAAGAGCTTGAAATGGCTATTGGAATAACCTTCCTGGAAAAGTATGATCCTATGCCCAGGAACACCCTCTGTCTTTTTGATCGCTTTGGAAATGGTGTGCTTACCTATGCGAAGGTTCACACCTGTGACTTTGACGATGAAAGAAGATTGACGGCGGGCGAGGATTTTTACGTCGCCATCCTGGACACGGTTCGAGGCAATGTAAAAATCGGCGCCATGATATGCTATGACAGGGAATTTCCCGAAAGCGCACGGATTCTGATGCTGAAGGGCGCTGAAATCATCCTGGTGCCCAACGCCTGCCCCATGGAGATAAACCGGATATCGCAATTGCGGGCGAGGGCATACGAAAACATGACCGGCATTGCAACGGTGAATTATCCGCTGGGCAAACCCGACTGCAACGGCCATTCCTCAGCATTCGACGGGATTGCCTACAGACCATCCGACTCTTGCTCAAGGGATACGCTTATCATTGAAGCCGGTGAGAGGGAGGGGATTTATATGGCGGACTTTCCCCTTGATGATATCAGGGAATACAGAAGCCGCGAGGTGCATGGCAACGCATACCGCCGTCCGCTGAAATATAAATTGATGGTTTCCGAAAGAATCGAAGAGCCGTTCATCAGGGTGAACAATAAGAATATTTTGAAGGATGACAATGATTAAAACCGAAAGACTCGTTATAAAACCATATGAGGACAGCGATTGTGAAGGCATGGTCAGGCTGCTGACCGATGAAACGATCAGTCAAACATTCATGCTTCCGGATTTTCAATCGCAGGAAGAAGCCGCGGCAATGTTCAAAAGATTGCTGGATTATTCCTGTTCGGATGATCACTATGAGCGAGGAATATACAAGGACAATGAATTGATTGGCTTTGTTAATGATGTTGAAATCAAAGCCCGTCGTATTGAAATCGGATATGTCATACATCCTGGCCACCATGGCCGGGGATATGCGACAGAAGCCCTTGGGGCTGTGATCCCTGATTTATTTCAAAAGGGTTATGAGGAAGTTGCCGCGGCAACTTTTGCGGACAATGCCGCCAGCCGCCGTGTGATGGAAAAATGCGGCATGAGATTGATTGAAAAAACGGATGATGTTCAATATCGCGGTGGTTTGCACAGATGTGTTTTTTATTCAATTAAAAGAGAACCACAGATAAATGTTTGCCCATGAACGTGATACAGTCAATGAGGACTAGTTATAGCAACAGGCGGCTTTGCATAACGCCTGTGGTAAAATCAATATTGATGAGGAGAATGCTGTTATGGAAAGATATAAAAAAAGTAGAAGAAAATTAATAGTATTTCTCTTGACGGCCATTGGGTTGATATTGGCGTTGTTTGCAGCGTTTTTGATTTATGCCTTGGTCTATTACAGGGCGGATGATGAGGCCATGGACATTTATTACAATAGCGTCAGGATAGAAGCACAGAAAAACATAACGGTATTAAAGCCGGAAGAACCAAGCGGCACGGCGTTGATTTTTTATCCGGGAGCCAAGGTGGAGCACATAGCCTATGCGCCTTTGCTTGACAAGCTGGTCAAACAGGGCGTAACCTGCGTGCTGGTTGAAATGCCTTTCAACATGGCGATATTCAATTCCGATGCGGCCGATGAAGTGTTTGATAAAGTCGCGGGAATCGACAGCTGGTATATCGGCGGCCATTCCATGGGCGGTGCCATGGCAAGCAAATTCGCCTCCGAAAACAAGGACAAGGTCAGCGGATTGATTCTGCTGGGAGCTTATGTATATGGGGATTATCCGCCGGAAAAGGCCCTGACGGTTTATGGATCATTTAATGACAATCTTGAAAAGCATATTGACTATACTGAGAATATTGTGGTCATCGAAGGCGGAAACCACGCCTATTTTGGAAACTACGGGGAGCAAAAAGGCGACGTGCCTGCAACCATATCCCGCGACGAACAGCAGAATATTGCTGTAACCGAAATCCTGAAGTTCATCGGTAACGACAGGTATTAAGTTGCTGCGGCAATGAATATTGACCGGGTGTACCGGGGATACATTGATGAAATGCCATTAACGGACCGGATTGCAAACCATTTTACAGCAGGGGGAGGATCCAATGAATATCATTGACTGGCTGCTTGACGGCGATGCATATGTTCGGTATGCGACAAGGAAATATATCCTTGGGAACAGCGATGCAAAACTCAAGGAGTTGAAATCCGAGGTTCTTGCCGATGCCCGTATCAAGGCATACCTGTCGGATGTCGCCGACTTCAATGCAGTGCTTATTTCCGGCCACAAGAACCCGGGGCTGCCGATTCACAAGTTGATTTTTCTTCTTGACATAGGACTTTCAACTGATGTTCCGGAAATTGATGCGGCGGTGCGTCAGATTCTGGCCAACAAAGGAAAGAACGGAATGTACAACAGCATGATGAACGTGCCGGTGCATTTCGGAGGCACGGGCAAGGATGCACTTTCATGGGCGTTGTGCGACGCACCCCTGATGCTGTATGCATTGCTAAAGGCGGGGATGCCGTACGACACTCATATCCGGCAGGGCGCGGAATATACTTTTGGATTGCAAAGAAGCAATGGATTCCCTTGCCATGGTTCCGATGAGCTTGGGAAGTTCAGGGGACCCGGGAGGAAAGAGGACTGCTGTCCGTTCGCGACACTGATTATTCTCCGGCTTATGTCGGGTATTCCTGAATACAGGGATTCTAAAGCCGCTGATTCAGCCGTTGAAGCATTGCTGTATTTATGGGAGAACAGCAGGGAGCAGCATCCATATATGTTCTACATGGGCACCGATTTCAGGAAGCTCAAGGCACCCGCGCTCTGGTATGATATCGTGAGCGTTTCTGATTGCCTGAGCCATTTCGAACGTGCAAGGAAAGACAACCGGTTCCATGAAATGCTTGATATAATCGAGTCAAAGGCAAATCCTGATTTTCAATTCACACCGGAATCCGTTTATCTAAAATGCAAGGAATGGGACTTCGGACAAAAAAAGACGCCGTCGCAATGGCTTACGTATCTGTGCGTCCGAATTCTTTTACGTTGCGGCAGGATTGGGCTTGGCGAGTAAATACGCCGTATGCCGCCTGATTAATTGGAACTTATCATACTCATTTAATTGTTGTGACAAAAACCGAATCCGCACGGCTTTGCATTGACGCAAGCAATTATTGTTGACAAATCAAAACTACAGCAATATACTAAATGCATAATTAATATATGCATAATGCATATAGATACCCGGGAGGCATTCCTATGGATGATAATCACTTGATGTTCTGCAATGGCAAACAACACATGATGGAAAGATTCATGGAGGTTTGCCTGCTTCTTCTTCTGTATGATGAGACCGGTTATGGTTACGGGCTCGTGGAGCGGCTGTCATTCTTTGGGTTCTCCGAGGAGCAGCTCAATATCGGGTCGCTTTACAGGACCCTGAGAAAAATGGAGAATGAGAGTCTTGTTACTTCGTTATGGGAAGAAGGCGGGCAAGGGCCGAGGAGAAGGGTGTATCAGATCACGGAGACAGGAAAAGTAGAGTTGGGCAGGTGGATAGATATCCTGAAGATGAGAAAAGCAAGGATTGAAAAACTTATAGGCGTTTATGATTCGAAGACCGGCAAATAGAATTTATGGAAGACTGTGCAGATTTTCAAGGGGTGGATGAAATGGAAATATTTGATTTGGCAAGGCTTGAGGCGGAAGGTTATCAAAACAGAAGCGTGAATGTATTTTACCAGAATGATTTGTTCAAGACGCGGGTGATAGTTCTTGAAGCAGGCGGGGAAATTCCGGAATGCCTTATGGATTCCTATGTTATGTTTTATGTTGTAAAGGGCGAGGTGACCATCGTCAGGAACGGGGAATCCTCGGTCTTGGGCGAGGACCGGATGTTGATAACGGAACCCGCCCGGCTGTCCATGAAAACAGACAAAGGGGCAAGGATACTGGGCATTCAGGTCAAGGCAAAGGAGCAGGAGGGTTTATAAATGGTTACCGTAATAACAATATACAGTCTTCTTGGGATATTCCTGGCAGCCTCCTTGATCAAGAGCAGGGAAAAGACGGTCAGGGCTTTTAGAATTGCCTGGAAGGCGCTTTTGAAAACAGCGCCAAGCCTGATTGCCGTGCTTGGCATCGTCGGTTTGACGCTGGGGATTCTTACACCGGAAACAATATCCAAAATAGTAGGCGCCGAGGCGGGATTCGCGGCAACAATAATCGCGGCATTCGTTGGAGCGATAACACTGATTCCATCCTTGGTGGCTTTTCCTCTCGCCGGTTCGCTCCTTAGGTCCGGTGCTACCATCATGACTATTTCTGCCTTTGTAACCACGCTTGTCATGGTTGGGTTTGTGACGGCCCCGATGGAAATCAAGATGCTGGGCAAGAAATTCACTTTGCTGAGAAACGGACTGGGCTTTGCGGCGGCGCTTGTCATAGCGCTGGTCATGGGGGTTGTATTATGAAAGACACTTTGAAGAAATACCTGGTACCGATAATACTGGTCTTTGTTTTTATCGGCCTGGCGATATGGGCTCCCGAAACCGCATCCCGGACATCGAAGGTTACTTTCGACTATTTCAAGGAGATGATCCTGATCATGCCTCCGGTGTTCCTTCTGATGGGATTGATAGAAGCATGGATTCCAAAAGAAAAGATACAGAAATGGCTGGGCAGCGGGTCGGGCGTGAAGGGAGCGGCGATAGCTTTTGCCCTGGGAACTCTCCCTACGGGTCCGCTTTATATGGCGTTTCCCATGACCGCATCGCTCATCAGAAAAGGCGCAGGCATCAGGAACATGGTCATATTCCTCGGATCGTGGGCGGCCCTCAAGATACCCCAGCTGATGGTTGAGATTAAATTTCTAGGAGCAGCCTTCACTTCGCTCAGGTTTGTCCTGACGCTTTCCGCGCTGGTGTTGATAGGGGTCATCATGGAAACCCTGCTCCGGCTTAGGCCGGACAAGACATGGCTCGAAAAAAAAGACGAGGATGCTCCGAGGATGAGGCAGGGAAAAATCAAGATGCAGGATCCGGGTAAATAAACAGGCATTGTGATAATGTACTTATTTCCCCTTAATCAATTTAAGCCCAAGCAGGCTTGAGGCGAGTCCCAGAAGCAGGCTGGCAAAGGCCATTCCGATTACAAGGGTTATCTTGATCCCGCTGAAATTCAATTCGGGCAGAAAGGGAAGGGTTTCGCCGGCCATCCGCCCAAGCATTCTTGCAAACACAATGTAAAGTGCGATCGAAAGTACTCCCGCCAGGAATGTCACAAGGGTTCCCTCGACTGCAAACGGGGTGTTTACAAACCAGGAGGGAGCTCCGAGAAGCCTGAGAGTGCTTATATGGCGGCGATGGGCGTGAACCGACTCGCGGATTATATGCAGGGTTATTATGAAAGTGGCGGCTGCAACAGCCAGGACGGCAAGTATGCTGACCGCAGTTATTATTTTTACGATGTCATTCAATTTATCAAGTATGCTTTGATTATCCCTGACATATTCAATATGCCCTATCTCTCTGACCAGGATCAATATGTCTTCAAGCTTTTCAGAATCGATGTTTATCTCATAATAAGCCTCAAATGGATTTTCTTCAAAATTCAACAATGCGTCAGCTTCCTCGCCAAGTATTTCAGCCATCATATCATATGCTTCCCCGGCGCTTACGTTTCTAAAAGACTTGATGCCATCTATTTCGCCGAATGAAGCCTCTATCGAACGAAGAACATCCTCACTGGCATCCTGGCTGTAATAAACGCTGATTTCAGCCTCGCTCTTCAAGGTGTCAACAAGATCAACGCTTATCATCCACCCGGATATGGCCAGCAATGCGGTGAAGAATATAAGCATAAGGCTGATGATTGAAAGAATTCCTGAGAATCCGTTTAGAAAAAATATTGTCTTGATCTCGCTCAGGAAATAACCGGTGTTCCTTGTGATGTTACGCATTCACAGGCCTCCTTTCGATTTTTACCGAGCCTTCGTTGATTGAAATGAATACACCGCCCTTTTTCATGTCGATTAGGTGCGAGGCATGCGTTATTATTATGACGCCTGTGTCGTCGGACCTGAATGACTCAAGAAGCTCCAGGATTTTCACCGCATTGTCGTGATCCAGGTTTCCTGTGGGTTCGTCGGCGATTATGAGTTCGGGCTTTCGCGCGATGGCCCGTGCGATGGCAACCCTTTGAGACTCGCCCCATGACAAACGGTCTATGGACTGGCGTATTTTGTGCTCAAGTCCAACCCTCTGTATGCTTTCGATTGCACTGAGCTTCATCTGATGCGCCGGCATGTCCAGAAAACGCAGGCCGAAAACCACGTTATCGTAAACGCTTCTTCCCTCGAGCAGGCGAAAATCCTGAAACACGGGTCCGATGCAGGTTCGTACATGCATCATTCCACGCTCATTCCCCGGCCTTATGGATTCGCCAAGCACCTCGATGGTTCCGCCCGAGGGATACTCCATTCCCATTACCAGCTTGAAAAAGCTTGTCTTGCCTGAGCCGCTCGGTCCCGTGACATATGCAATCTCGGTTTTGTCCAGCGAAAGGTCAAACGGCTTCAGGGCTTTCGTTTTGTCAGGATATGTAAGACAGGCGTTTATTGCCTTTATCATTCCAGGCCTCCTAGAATAAACTTATATTTATCAACAGCTCGATATAGCCGTCATAGTGGTCAATTTGACGGATGGTGTTTTTGCCAAGCACGGATTGCAGGCTGAATACCAGGTCGCTTTTGCTAAAAAGATCCGCAATGGAGCTTTCACTTAGCTCAAGGCCATAAAACGTACCGCCGGAAACCAGATATTGTATGGTGCTTGAGTCAACAAGATTGAATCTGCCGACCAGCGATACCTCATAATCCGGGAAATCCAAAGTGACACTGTCTTCAAAGAAGCCAAATATAAGCTCCGGCAAATCATCCCGCCCGGACAGAATGGCATTGAACTTATCCTGATATATCCGCCCCCTTGTGTTGAAAAGGGAAAAAATTACTTCGACGGTATCCCCGGGCATATCGCCGCTTTCTATTATTCCCGTAAACGCATCTATTGTCCCGGAGAACAGGGTCTTTAAATTAGCCCAAACTTGTTCCAATGACTCAAGGTACTCTTCATAGTATGCTTTTTCAGTCTCCAGTGAATCCAGATACGTGGCAAGGGCATTCATAGCCGTGGTTTTTTCTTCATGAATCTTTTCTATTTCCGCCTTTTCATACTCCATTTCTGATTTGAGCTTTTCCAGCGCAGATTTCTCCAAGGCGATATTTTGACGCATCAGTTCGATCTCTTCCATAAGGTCTGATGTGTTTTTTGACAAATCCCTTAGCAGGTTTATTCTTCTGATAAGGTCGCGGAGCGAACTTGAACCCAGGAGTATATTTATTGCCGAGGCCGCCCCGGCGCGCTGCCGTTTTCTGAGGATCTCACCCAGATTATACCTTGCCTTTTCATAAGCGGCCGACTGCAGCGATATCAATGCTTCCTTGACCCTTATATCGGTTTCATAGGCGTTTATTGCAAGGCCCGCCTTGGCAAGCCTGGCGTCAAGCAACTCGATCTCAGAGGTCAGCAACATCAGTTTCTCAAGGACTTCCTTCTCTTCCCCGGTTATCTGACGGAGTTTTTCCCTTGCCTGTTCTTCCACGGCGGGATCGACCCCTTCCGCTCTCCTGAGGGCAGGCAGGAATGTCAATGAAACAAGCAATATCAAGGACAGTATGGCGGATATGTATTTTTTTCTCATCGCTTTCCTATGAATGGCAATCAAGGATGAAGGTTACGGCCAGCATGAGGATCAGCTGTGGAAAAATGCCATTCACTCCAAATAAAATCGCAGGCCCCGCATTGTTTTACGGTGAATCCATTATATCATCCGGCGGAATATTCTTCCATTCCACGAAAAATGCAAAAACCTGTCCCGGAAACCACCCGCATGCGAATTCATTTTATCGGGAAGTTTTAATAAGATTATGAATTTTCTGAAATAAAATCAATAATAGAAAAATACTGTTTTAAGTCTAATTACAAGGGTATTAAAGTTTTGGAACCTAGAACTGATTCCGGGGGATATGACCCGACGGACAAACGGGTTCGGGGGATTAGGTTCGAAATTAATTATATGGAGGAACACAAAGTGGAAAAATCAATATTTAAAAAGCTAAGAAGCTTCAACATGATCATGGGCGGGCTTCATCTTTTGCAAGGTATCCTGATGATTTTCCTTGCAACTTCGGTCATACAGAACATCGCCGAGTTCATGCCAAAGATAACCCAGAATTTTTTGACTTACAACACACAGACGCAGTCGCTTGAACTGGGGACAAAGGCTCTGTTCGACCTTCCTTTTGGGATTCTGGTCGCCGTATTCCTGCTGATTTCAGCATTGGCGCACGGACTGATATCAATACTGAAAAAGCTGAACGACGTATATAATTCAGACCTGGAAAAAGGAATCAACAAATTCCGCTGGTTTGAATATGCGGTCAGCTCATCGATTATGATTGTCCTCATATCGACCTTGTTCGGAATTTATGACATAGCCTCGCTGATCCTTATCTTCGTCGTAAATGCATCGATGAATCTGTTCGGGCTGGTTATGGAACAGCTGAACTCCTTGAAAAAGGATGGAAAGACAATGTGGGGGCCGTTCGTATGGGGCTCGATAGCCGGAATAGCGCCCTGGGTTGCAATAATCATATACATGGTAGGGAACAGCAACCTCGACATGGTCCCATGGTTTGTATGGGCGATAGTCGGAACATATTTCGTGGCATTCAACACATTCCCGGTCAACATGATACTGCAATATAAGAAAATTGGGAAGTGGAAAGACTATGTCTATGGCGAAAGGACATACATTGTTCTCAGCCTGGTAGCCAAGACCATACTTGCCTGGCTGGTATTCTTCGGTGCGATGCAGCCGTAAGCAATTCACGGCGGCGCATTGCAGGATATATAAAAGGCGGATGTTCGGGTTGAACCGCCGCAAATCCGCTCATATTAAGAAAATTTGAATAAAATGATAGCATTGGCACTGCCGCTGGCGGTGCTTTTGCTATAAGAAAATGCACTATAAGAATATAGTTTTTGGCTGGTATAACACGATTTCTCAAGTATAATGAATACAGGATATTCTTTTTCGGAGGTATGGTTATGTTTTGTCCGGAATGCGGGGCGAAGAATGAACCTAATGCAAAATACTGTATGAACTGTGGTTATACATTGACGGAATCAGCGGTATCGGAACAAAAAATCGCGCCGGCCGTCGATGCGGCTGTCTACGGGAACAGGGAACCAAACCAGGCAAAGCCGAAAGTGAAACGAAAAAACGGATGCTTGATCGCCTTAATGGTACTTGCGGTTCTTCTTGCCCTGTTTGCGGTCATCCTTGTTTTGGGCGGGGGATTCAGCTTTACCACAGCGAGGTTTTCGGATGTGGAGCTTGCATCGGAAATAGACGGGTATGAGGCTTCAGTGAAAACCGATGTTTTCAATGTAAACTCGCCGGAAATATTCATCGTCGGAGAATTGAAGAATGCCCCGGATGGCACAGTCATAGGCTGCGAATGGTATTACCTTGGGACCAATCCCGCGACCTTGATCGATTTCACGAACCTCGTACCCAATGAAACAAATGCAGTCTTCAGATTCAGCCTTTCAAGGCCTTACGACGGATGGCCTTCGGGTGATTATGCGGCTGTTCTGTACATCGATGACAACGAGAAAATGACGCTGGAATTTTCCGTAAGGTGAAGCCGGTTTACGGGAAGCTCCATTTATGTATTATATTTGATGGGGGAGGATTGAAATGGAACCGATGATTGTTCAACTTTTGGTTGATTATGAAATGGCAATGGCCGGGCTCTATGAGGTGTGTGCGGCAAGATTTCCCTCTTACAAGGATTTCTGGCTGCGGCTTTCAGCCGAAGAAAAGGGACATGCGAAGGCTATCGGCAGCCTGATGGAAAAAGTCGACGGAAAAAATGTGATACTGGACGCCACTGTATTCAAGGCGAGGCCCATTGAGATATCGATAGAGTATGCGGACGAAGTCGCTAAAAGGGTGTCTGAAAGGGACATTGACCTTCTGGGGGCCCTTTCACTTGCCGCTGACATAGAAAAGTCGCTTATCGAATCCAAATTCTATAAAATCTTTACGGGATCTTCTGAAATCCTGTACGAAACGATACATAGAATACACGGTGAATCGGAGGGACACAGGAAAAGAATAGAAGATTTGAAGACACAGGTATTCAACACCCCCCCTTCATTCGACATGCAGTCCGATGACATGGGAATAAGCGATTGAGTATGTCGAAATTTACGAGCCGGATTTGGGCAGGGAAATACCACAGAAGTTTCCCAAGGGGATGCTTTGGTTGGCTTTCATTTTCAACTAACAGCGCAATTGGTGCAAATTATACGTTTTTTATGGAACTTCTTAAATTGTGAAACGTATATTACTTGCGGGTTATTTTTTAACCACGGCATATGACGGAGGGCGATATGAAGATATTTAAACATGCAGTACTGAATTTGGTAAGGAAGCCGACAAAAGCAATAATGATCCTGGTTATTATGATTTTGGTTTTCAGCCTGGTCTTCACCGGTATTATAATTCAAAACAGCATCAGCAGTTCACGGGTATTCATCAGAACACATCTTGGCGCGGTTGTCCAATATGAGCAAGACTGGGAGAAGGCCATGCAGGATCAAATAGGCGAGGACGAGTATGCCAAGATGCAGATCAGCAGGGAGACGGCAATCGATATCGGCAAAGACGCAAGGGTCAGGAATACTTATCTGATTGAAAATTCCTATGCGATGGCCCAGGGTTTGAAATCAGCGTCACAGCAAGGGGGAATAATAGTATATGAGACTGATATATCCGGAGAAAAGATCAGGTCTGATGAAAACGAAGTTGTTTATCTAAATTTAAGCGGATCCGAAAATTTAATTCCCATTGAATTTGAAATCGGTAAGCTGACATTATCATCAGGAAGATATTTTTCACAAGAGGAACTGGAAAACGGGGACAGGGTTGTAATAATCAGCGAGGAATTCGCGGCAATCAATAGTTTGAACCTCGGAGACAGTATCTCGCTTGAAACATACAACATGGCAAAAATGGATTGCACCATCGTAGGAATATATTCGGGAGCCGCCCAGTTTACTGAAGACAATTTTTTCACGACATCTGCAATGATTCGGGAAATCAATTCTTTCGAGCCCTATCCGATGGAGGGATATTCGGCTGTTTACTTCATGCTTAATGACCCGCTGGATGTTGATTCCTTTATAGCCGACAGCACGGAGAAACTGCCTTCGAAATATACGAAGCTGGCCGCCAACAATAATGAATACAAGAACCTGACAAAACCACTGGATTTAATGGAATTGATAACCAACATTCTGATATGGGTGATATTTGCCGCGGGCGCAATGATTATCATAGCAGTTGTAACCATTTTTATACGCGACAGAAAATTTGAAATAGGGCTGCTGTTGTCAACGGGACAGAACAAGCTGAAGATCGCAGGGCAGTTCATTTTTGAAATTGCATTGATTACCATCATCGCATTTGTCTTGTCGGCCGGGGTCAGTCAGCTGACATCAGGATATGTTGGCAGCTGGATTGCCGAAAATCAGCTGACCGAAGAAAAAACAAACCCTGATTCAAGTCAGGATATACCATATTATTACGATTACGGAAGAATGACTCCGGAACTCGATATCGAAAGTGTCGCGGATGAGTTTGATGTCTCAATAGATACAGGCACTCTGTTAAATCTGTTTTTGATAAGCATGGGAATCATGGTCATAGCCGCAGGCGCTCCGTTGTTTATCATATTGAGGTACAAGCCGAGGGAAGCGCTTCAGGATTGATTGCAAGCATAACAGCGGTATTTATTGGAACAAGTGAATTTAATGGAAAAGAAGGGATTAATTATGAATGAATATATCTTGGAAATGGATAAAGTGAGTTTCGGATACAGGGACGGCGGCAAGAAACGCATGATATTAAAAGAGCTCAGCTATGGATTCGAAAAAGGCAGGTTCTATACTATTCTTGGACCGTCAGGCTCAGGCAAGACGACATTGCTTTCAATGATCAGCGCCCTGGATGTTCCTGAGTCGGGAAGCATCAGATATCAAGACAAGGACTTGAGCAAAATCGGTTATGGGAAATACCGCAGGAACCATATGGCCATCATTTTCCAAAAATACAACCTTATTGATTACCTTACGGGATTGGAAAACGTTGAAGCGAATATGGAAATTGCAAAAAATAAATTCAACGGCAACAAAAAGGAGATTGCCTATAAAATTCTGAACACAATGGGAATCGTCAAGACGAAGGCTGACAGGCGCGTGACCAAACTGTCCGGAGGAGAGCAGCAGAGAATTGCAATTGCACGTGCCCTTGCAAAGGACGTTGACTTGATACTGGGAGATGAGCCTACGGGGGCGCTTGATACCGCGACTTCAAATGAAGTCATTGATTTATTCAAGTATCTTGCAAGCGAATACGGAAAGACAATAATCCTGGTTACGCATTCTGATGAGGTCGCCGCGAAGAGCGACATATCACTTAGGCTTGATGATGGCCAGCTAAGGCAGATAAAGGAGAAAAAATGAGTAATAAAAGTTTTTTGGATGACATGAACAATAACAACAAGCCCGAGAGTTTTCGCGAGGAGGAATTCATAAAGCACAAAAGAAATCTTCTTCCCTCAATAATAACGGGATCGGCGATATTGATTGCAGCGGTATTGCTTATACTGGTTTTTGCGTGGGGGGCGGAGCTGCCGGATATGAGCGGATGGAGCAAGGCGGATGTGAAAACCTGGGCTGACAAGATCAATGTAACGGTCATATACATAGATGAGTATTCCAGTGAATTTGATGCCGATGCAGTCATTGAGAGCAATCCTGAATTTGGCGCCAGAATCAAAAGAAACGGAAATCTGACTGTGACAGTTTCAAAGGGCGCGGATCCAAACGAGAGAATAGTGTTCCCGGACATAAAATTGATGGATTTAAATGAAATAAACGAATGGATTGAGGATAATAAACTTACCGGGGTAACAATAAGAAAGGAAAATAATTCTGTTGTTGAAGAGAACTCGGTTATAAACTATGAGGTCGTGGATGGTTCCGAAGATGATTTTCTCAGGAAGAACAGAGTCAGGATCTATATATCGCTTGGCCCGTCCGTGCTTGATGAAACAGTAATGGTTCCGGATTTCTTTGGCACTGATAAAAGCCAGATACTCAGATGGATGAATGATTATGGGATCACCGTTGAATTTATAGAAGAGTTCAGTGACTTTGTCGAAAACGGCAGGGTTTCGGCGCAAAGCATTCAAAGCTATACAAAAATGAACCGTTCCGACAAACTGGTGATCACTATGTCCCTTGGCAGGGCGATCAGGGTGCCCGTTTTCATTGAAATGAGCAAAACGGAAGCAATGGATGCGGCATCAAACCTTGGAATTCAATTGCAGTATAAAAATGAAGTCAGTTCAAAACCGGTGGGTACGGTTCTCAATCAGGACATCGAACCCGGGACGGATATCCATAGCAAGCAGATTGTAACACTCACCCTGGCATCGGAAAGCGAATTTGTCATACTGCCTGATTTCATCGGCATGACGGCGTCGGATGCCTCAACCCTGGCAGGCATCAAGGACATAAAGATCCTTTTGGTTGACAAAATGGGATCAGAGGCTTCCGGAAAAGTCATCGGGATGAGCATTGCTGCGGGAACTGAGATAAACAAGCAGGATGTTGTGATCATTTATGTTTCAATCGGCAATGTTTATGTGCCGGATTTTTCGAAAATGACCAAGGCTGAAGTTCAGCTTTGGAGCCAAATGAATTATACGGATGTCACCTTTATTGAAAGGTACACTGATGAATACCCGGACGGGAGATTGTATGGCCAGAATTTTGTAAACACACTTCTTCCCAAGGATAAAAAGCTGATTGTCTATTACTCGCTCGGGCAAGTGGCTGTTTTGGACTTCACCGGCGCATCAAAGCTTGATGTATATGAATGGCAGAGACAGGTAAATGAAAAAGGCGCTGAGATCTCCTTGAAATTCCATTCGGTTTATGTCCCGGGGAAAGAAGCCAACAGAGTGATAGACCAATCCGTGAAGAATGATTTCATACCGGCGCAATCCAGGATTGACTTTTGGGTAACTGAAAATGGCATGGTAACAATCCCGGATATGACAGCTGTTCCCGAAAGTGATTTTATTGAATGGTGTGCAGCGAATAAAATACCATACTCAATAATTGACAGGTATAGCTCTGAGTATAACAACAATGTGCTGTTTGGTCAGAATTTCAAAGACAGGGTGCTGCCTGAAGGCTCGGAGCTGATTATATACCGTTCGCTGGGAAAACCAAAAGTTATAAACTTGTCCGGATACACAAAAACAGAGGCGGAAGGATGGCTCAACGGTATAAATCTTTTGGGCGCCGGCCTGAGCTTTGAAATCAGATATGTTCCTTCCGACGGGGTTGCGATAAATTCGGTTGTTTCCCAGACACCGATTGAAAAATGGGTTGAGTTGGGAAGCGTTATAAAAATCGCACTGTCTTCCGGGCCGGAAAATTAAGGCAAGCCATGCAACCATATGGAAAAGCAGTGCCCGGAGCAAGGTTAATATCAATGCCATAAGGCATGGCCGGACGGCGGCCTGGCGGCATGATGCAGAAATACCCGGACAGTACCCGCTGAATCTTCAGCGGGTACTTTATATTCGAAGAAGAGAAACGACGGATGCTCATATTTAATATCCGGTTCATATGGATGTTCATTCCATGATTTCAAATGAAAATAAAAATTCAATATTGCCTAATGGCTTGGATGGTGCTATTATTATATCGATAAATATCGATATGAGGATAAATAAGTGAATGACAGGTACAGGAATGAATCAATTGTTTTCAGGGCTTTCTGCGATGAAAACAGGCTGAGGATCATAGAAAAGCTCAGGGAGGGGGAAAAATGCGCATGCGATTTGCTCGGCCAGCTTGACATAGTGCAGTCGACCCTTTCGTATCACATGGGCATTTTGCTCGAAAGCGGCATTGTCGATGGCAGGAAGGAAGGCAAATGGATGTATTATTCGCTGAATGACGGGGGAATCGCCGAAGCGAAGAGGCTTCTTGACGAGTATCTCAAAAAAGCAAGCAACTGCAAAAGCGCGGCCAAATGCAAATGCTGATGATTCGGAGCATGGGGCGGCAGGATTCTTTTGGGCGGGGCCTGATTGATGCAGCAGGTGAAAATATGAATGACAGACGGAGGAATGGAAATGAATGAAAAAAATATAAACGGGAACGGCGTTCAGGTGGGGATTGATTTTTTATATCTTGACCTGGATACATGCGGAAGATGCATGGAAACTGAATCGAATCTCGATGATGCGGTAAGTGAACTGACATTGCCGCTAATGTCGATGGGCTATGGACTGACTGTTAATAAAGTCAACATTGCATCAGAGGACCTGGCTGAAAAATACCGCTTCGAGAGCTCGCCCACCATACGTGTCAACGGCATGGATATATTGGGGGAAGTAAAGGAAAATATATGCGGCGACTGCAGTCAAATCAGCAATAATGCAACAAAATGCCGTGTTTTCGAATATAAAGGGAAGGATTTTGAGCAGCCCCCCAAGGCAATGATCATGGAAGGAATCCTTGGCTGCTTATTCAGCGGCGGCGGCATGCAGGCGCCGAAAGAATACACCGTGCCGGAGAATATAAGGGATTTCTTCAAAAAACCCGCCAAATGCTGCGGCTGTTCCTGCGGCGAAGCGGATTGCTGTTGATTTATTATAGACATGAAGCCATTCCGGCCCGGATAATGTCATTGAATGCAGGCAGATTGATATTATCAGTGCAGCCCGGCAAACCGCCGGGTGTATTGCCGTAGGGCTGGTTGTGGTATTATAACAGTATTAATATATAGAGGAGAGTTAACATTTGCCATTTGAAAAAATAAAAATCATCCATTCCATAAGGAAAGCGGTTGCCAGGGAGGGCTACACCGCACCGACCCCGATACAGGAAAAAGCGATACCGATTATCCTTGAGGGACGTGATCTTGTGGGTTGCGCCCAGACAGGCACGGGAAAAACCGCCGCCTTCGCCATCCCCATACTGCAGAAACTTGATGAGCTGCACCAGAAGGATATTCATTCGGATTCTCAAAAAGATAACGGCATGACCAGAAAAATAAGGGCCCTGATACTTACGCCGACAAGGGAATTGGCGCTTCAGATTGACGAGAGCTTTGCAAAATACGGAAGATATCTTGACTTGCGCAATACGGTTGTATTCGGGGGTGTTTCCCAGGACGGACAGGTTTCGGCGCTTAACAACGGCGTGGACATCCTGGTTGCGACACCCGGAAGGCTGCTCGACTTGATCTGGCAGAAATACATTGACTTCGGGGATGTCAGGATACTGGTTCTTGACGAGGCCGACCGGATGCTGGACATGGGATTCGCACCTGATGTTCAGAAAATAATCGAGTTGCTTCCGGAGAAAAGACAGAACTTATTGTTTTCCGCTACGATGCCCAGGGAAATCGAGGCTTTGGTTGACAGCATATTGACGGATCCAGTTAAAGTCGCGGTCGACCCGGTGTCATCGACAGTTGATACCGTGGAGCAGTTGCTTTATTACGTATCCCGGCAGAACAAGACAAAGCTCCTTATTAATCTTCTGAAAACCGAAGACATAGAAACAGCGCTGGTATTTACCAGGACCAAGCATGGGGCTGATAGAACGGCGGATGATTTGAAAAAGGCAAATATTCGCGCGGACGTAATCCATGGAGACAAGACACAATCAAGCAGGGAGCATGCGCTGAATAATTTCAAGCGAAGAAAGGTCAGGGTCCTCGTAGCCACCGAGATAGTGGCCAGAGGACTTGATATAGACGAACTTTCACATGTAATAAACTTCGATGTTCCGAATGTGCCCGAATCCTATGTCCACAGAATCGGCAGGACTGCGCGGGCGGGTCTTGGAGGAGTTGCCATTACACTTTGCGACAAGGAAGAGAAGAAATACATAGCGGGGATAGAAAAACTTATCGGCAAGACGCTGACGGTAGTCGAGGATCACCCGTATCCAATGGATGGAAAGATAATCCATTTGCCAAAACCCGCATTCATTCAGCACAAGCAGGAGGCGCGTACCGGCAATGAGCACAAAAAGCAGGAAAACACGCAAAAGCTGACAGACGCAAAAACCGGATATACACAGAAGCAGCCGGTGGTTTCCCCGGGAGATAACAAGAAAGCGGGACCCCAGGGAAGCGGAAACCGGGAATACCGGGGCAATGCACCGGGGCGGCCTCCATATAAAAAGCATCATTCGGACCAATCCGGCCAGACAAGAAATCCAAATTACACAGGGCGGCCGGGAGCCGGGCCGGCAAAGCCCATTGAGCCTGCTCCAAAGGCCGTTGAACCTTCGGCAAAGGCAAAACCTCAGGCGCGGGAACCGATGATACCTTTGCACAAGCGGCCGGCGGGACAATATAAATCCACAAGGCCTGTCCCGGCCGAAGGTGCGGATACCCGCATTTATACCGTAGCTGCGCAAAAGACCGTGCAGGCAAAGAATGAAGGCGGCGAAAGCATGTCGGCTGACGGTTCGGGCGGCTCTAAGTCGTTCCTGAAAAAAATCGGAGAGAAACTGGGAATATCCGTCAAAAAATAATCCTTTGGTCCACAGAAAGGGCGTCAATCCGCCAAGTTCATGACCATGTTTCAGGCATCCTGCGTTTGCAAAAACGAGGATGCTTTTTCAATGGGGAAATTTTCTTCACCGTATTGCAGCTCCATCGAATCCGACATGCCTTCTTCCTGTCGGCAAATGAGCCGGCATAAAAGATTACGGTAAATCAGAGCAAATAAATTTTGATGAGTTATTGACATATGTTCATAATGGGGATACCATGTAACTGGATGCCGGTTTGAGAGAGCCTGTTGTTGAAGACAATGATTTGAACAAGGGGCTTGCCGGAAAAGAACATGAAAACACCAGGAGCGAATTGCATTGATTGACAGCGGAGCGTAATGATATTTAGAAAGGGTGCGGTGAATTATTATGCCGGGAAGAGATGGAACGGGACCTATGGGCAAGGGCCCTGCAACAGGAAGAGGGGCGGGAATTGCGGCGGGGAACACAAACCAAAGGATTGGAAGAAAGACTTTTGGCAATTCCGGCCGGCGGGGCGGCGCGGCTGCGGGACCCGAAGGATATTGCGTATGCCCGGAATGCGGTGAAAAGGCAGGACATCTAACAGGAAGTCCGTGCACATCAATGATGTGCCCGCATTGCGGAACCCCGATGGTCAGGAAAGTTTAAGCAACCTGAGGATCTTAAACCTTTGGATGCTGCATAAAGGAGCGGGTAAGAATTGATTGTATACGGACCGGTGCCGTCAAGGAGGCTTGGCAGAAGCATCGGAATAAATAATATACCGCCCAAAGTATGTTCATATTCATGCCCATATTGTCAGCTTGGCAGAACGAATACCATGCAGATAAAGAGGGTTGCCTTTCATAATCCCGAGGATATTCTAAAGGAAGCAGAGGCTAAGCTTGAGCAGCTGGCTGCGGAAAATATCGTTGCGGATTATTTTTCATTCGTGCCCGATGGAGAACCGACGCTCGACATCAATCTGGGAACCGAAATCCGCATGCTGAAGCCGATGGGAGTAAAAATTGCCGTTATCAGCAATGCGTCGTTATTATGGATGGAAGATGTCATGGAGGACCTGATGCAGGCGGACTGGGTTTCCGTAAGCATTGATGCTGCTGATGAAAAGACGTGGAAAAGAATTAACAGGCCGCATGGCTTATTGAAGCACCGTGAGGTACTAGATGGAATTGCACGATTTGCAAAAGATTATAAAGGCGTGCTTGTGAGCGAGACAATGCTTGTCGACGGCATTAATGA
Organism: Clostridia bacterium; assembly: GCA_016935835.1. Lineage (GTDB taxonomy): Bacteria > Bacillota > Clostridia > DUPQ01 > DUPQ01 > JAFGQE01. Next base: position 24,556 of record JAFGQE010000066.1, read on the forward strand.
CAACATTGGGACCATCGGGGGAATTGCGGAAATACTTGGGGAAATCAAACCCGCAAAGGCTTATCTGCTTGTTCCGGCAAGGCCACCTGCGGAGAATTGGGTAAAAAGAGCCTCTAGGGAAAGCCTGTCAATGGCTGTGGGAATAATCAGAGGGAAATCCGGAATAAGCGTTGAGTGCATAACCGGTGATGAAGAGGAAGAAGGATTTTTCTTTTCCGAGGATATCGCGAATGACTTGATGGGAATAACTTCAGTCCATCCTGTCCGCGAAAGTGTAATGAACAGGCTGATTGAAAAAAGGAACATCGACGGGTCGATAATCACCGAACTGGTAAACCAGGGGAAAATATCGGAGCTGTATTATGAAGGGAGAAAATACTATCGGAAGAATACGAACGCAGGGCAGGGGAAATAAGCAAGCCGCAGAGTGAGTGCGGAATAAGATAAAAGTCAGGATAGAAATTGTTATTTTTTGAATGCGTAACCAATGTTACGCGTTTTTTCTTTTATTAAAAATATACTATAATGGAAATACAAACAAAGGAGATAAATTAATGATTGAAAAAGTTTACAGTATATCGACGGGCGATGACCAGACGGTGGAAAGGGTTGTCATGGACGAGAATGTCAACTACATCCATATGGTTTTCAAAAAAGACGGAGGGCTTCCCGGGCACATGTCAAATTCCACGCTCTATATGACGGTGGTAAGGGGCAGGCTTTCGATAGGGCTCGACGATCAGGAGATTCACGATTATCCCGCCGGGACGCTGCTCAAGATTCCCGTGGACATAAAAATGAATGTCAGGAATACCCATGACGAGGTTCTTGAGCTGATAGTCGTAAAAGCACCGGCGCCAGGGAAATAATCCCCCCGGTTTTGGATAATTTTCAAAGGAGTATTTTTATGGGTATGTTTTGTTACCAGTGTCAGGAGCTTGCCAGGGGAACAGGGTGCGTTTCCAAAGGGGTGTGCGGAAAGAATGAAGAAGTTTCGAAACTTCAGGACTTGCTTATTTATGTCCTCAAGGGGATTGCACACATTGTCGTGGAAAGAAAAATCGATATAGAAGAAAAAGATGAAATGAACAGGCAGGTCGTTGAAAGCCTCTTCATGACAATAACAAATGGAAATTTCGACGACTCTGCAATCGAAAAACAGATCAGGGGAATGATTGCAATCAGGGATGGTCTTGGGAAAACGGAAAAGGCCGGACTGCTTCACGATGCGGCCTTGTTCAAGGCGGACGGCAGGGAGCAAATGCTTGCAAAGGCAACCAGCGTAGGAGTTCTTTCAACAAAAGATGAGGATGTGCGTTCGCTCCGTGAACTGATCATATATGGGTTGAAGGGTATTGCGGCATATGTCGAGCATGCGGATAACATCGGCAAAAAGGACCCGGGGATCCATGCGTTCATATACAGGGCGCTGGCAGCCACCCTCGACGACAGCCTTTCAATCGCCGACTTGGTCAATCTTACGATGAAGACAGGAGAGTACGGTGTCATGGCAATGGCTCTTCTGGACGAGGCGAATACATCAAGATATGGAAATCCGGAAATAACAACGGTTGATATCGGCGTAAGAAAGAATCCGGCGATACTGATATCAGGCCACGACCTTACTGACCTTGAGCAGTTGCTTGATCAAACGCAGGGTACGGGGGTGGATGTATATACCCACGGGGAGATGCTTCCGGCGCACTATTACCCGGCTTTCAGGAAATATGATAACTTTGCCGGCAATTATGGCAATTCATGGTGGAAGCAGACAACGGAGTTCGCATCGTTCAAAGGTCCGGTTCTGTTCACAACAAATTGCATAGTCCCGCCAAGGAGCGAGGAAGTAAGAAAAAGGATTTTCACGACGGGTGCCTCCGGATATCCGGGGTGCACGCATATCAATCCCGACCGCGATGGCAAAAAGGACTTTTCCAAAATAATCGCACTTGCAAAGAAGCTTCCGCCACCGGTTGAAATAGAAACCGGCGGAATCATTGGCGGATTTGCGCACAACCAGGTGTTTTTGCTTGCGGATAAAATTGTCGATGCGGTTAAAACAGGGGCAATACGAAAATTCTTTGTCATGGCGGGTTGCGACGGCAGAATGAAATCAAGGGAGTATTACACCGAGTTCGCTGAAAAGTTGCCCGGGGATACAGTTATACTTACTGCAGGCTGTGCGAAGTACAGGTACAACAAGCTGAATCTGGGAAATATAAACGGGATTCCAAGGGTACTGGACGCAGGGCAGTGCAACGACTCATACTCGCTTGCGGTCATTGCAATCCGGATGAAGGAAATATTCGGGCTGGATGACATCAACAAGCTTCCGATAGCTTACAACATTGCATGGTATGAGCAAAAGGCCATAATAGTGCTGCTGGCATTGCTCTATCTGGGCGTTAAGAACATTCATGTCGGACCGACGCTGCCGGGATTCCTTTCACCCAACACAGTGAACATGCTTGTGGACAGATTCGGCATATCGGGCATAGGTTCCGTGGACGACGACATAAAGCTGTTCATGTCCTGACAAAAATCAAACAGTTGCCCAAGGCAACTGTTTTAACCTGGAGAAATTATCAAACAATTGCCCAAGGCAACTGTTTGAAAATATTGTAAAATCGAGATGGGTTTTCCCGGCGAAGCGATTCGCCGGGTTTTTTTCTGTTTGAATATGATAAAATATAAATGCTTTTTGCGATAATATTATACGAAAGCAGGTGTTATTATGGGAAAGAAGGCAGTTGAGATAGCCAGGCTGGATGTCGGTAAGCTGATTGTTATCCTGAATGAAGCCCTGGCGGAGGAGTGGCTGGCTTATTATCAGTACTGGGTCGGGGCAAGGATGATGGAAGGTCCCATGAGAAGCGAGATAGAACCTGAATTGCTATTGCATGCGACACAGGAGCTTGGGCATGCCGAGCTGGTGGTCAACCGTATAATTCAACTTGGGGGAACACCGTTGCTGAACCCGTCGGAATGGATCAAACACGCAAAATGCGATTACGAGGAACCCATCGATCCATATGTTGAGACCATACTGAATCAAAATCTTAACGGGGAAAGATGCGCCATCAAGAGATATGAGGAGATTGCGGCTTTCACGGACGGAAAGGATTATTCGACATACCAGATGGCAGTCACGATATTGAACGAGGAGCTTGAACATGAGCACGATATCGAAGACTGGCTTACCGACATCGAAAGAATGAAGGACGATATCAGAAAGCTGAGAATCTAGCGGGGTTCAGCCGGAGCATCGGTTTTTAACAAAGAATATAGGTTTGGACGGCGCCGGCCCCAGACTGAAGGATATGCGCCCAGGGGTTTTTTATGAAAAAAAGTAAAAATGAATTTTATTCCCTGCCGAAGGATGAGCGGAAAAAGAGGTTGCTGGAAATTGCCCTGGTTTTTCTGAAGCTCGGAACAACTGCGTTCGGAGGCCCCGCGGCGCATGTCGCAATGATGGAGGACGAGATAGTCCACAAAAAAAAATGGCTTGGCAAGGAGAAATTCCTGGATTTATATGGGGCGACGAATCTTTTACCGGGGCCGAACTCAACGGAGCTGGCGATTCACCTTGGGCTCGAAAGGGGAGGCTGGGCCGGACTACTGATCGCCGGAATATGCTTCATACTGCCTGCCATGATAATAGTTACCGCACTCGCAGCGGTTTATACAGCGTACGGGGCATTGCCGGAAATCTCAGGGATAATGTATGGGATCAAACCGGTCATAATAGCCATAATTCTTCAGGCGCTGTACAGGCTGGGAAAGTCGGCGATAAAGGATGTTTTTTCAGGCGTCCTTGGGGCATGCGCCGTCCTGGCTGCATTCCTTGGCTTGCACGAATTGCTTTTGCTGGCTCTTGCAGGGCTCGTGATGATGATTTTTAAGAACCGGGGCAAGCTGCACAGATCGAAATTATCACTTTGGATTCCGGTGTTGCCTATTGCATCCCTGGCTTCAAGGGGAGTTCCGTCGGGCAATCTGGGGCTTTCCTCGATTTTTTTGATTTTTCTGAAGATCGGGTCCGTGCTGTATGGCAGCGGATATGTGCTGCTTGCATTCCTTGAGGCGGATTTTGTCGAAAGACTCGGCGTAATAACCAACAGACAGCTGCTTGACGCGGTTTCGCTTGGACAATTCACACCGGGGCCGGTATTTACGACAGCTACTTTCATAGGATATATAATTAACGGGGTGCCGGGCGCCGTGCTTGCAACCGTGGGAATATTCCTGCCGGCCTTTCTGCTTGTTGGATTGGTAAACCCCATAATACCCAGGCTGCGAAAATCGAGCTGGATAGCTGGGCTGCTTGACGGCGTTATAATCGCGTCGCTCGGACTCATGGCGGTGGTA
>JAFGQE010000067.1 GCA_016935835.1 Clostridia bacterium
TCGCACAATTGCCCAAGGCAACTGTTTGATATTTACTGTGCTAATAACAGCACCTTCAAACAATTGCCCAAGGCAACTGTTTGATAATTTTGAAAAAGGTCCGAGAATGGAAAAAACGGGAAAAATGCATAGGCATCCCTCCCGTTTTTATCGCGAATAAATTTATTCCAAATCGTTGTTTTCTTTCCGTTGACTGCCTAACTGGGCTTTTCTTCCTCCTTGAAGATCAGGTTGACGGTCTGCATGGGCGATATCGTGGATATTGCATGTTTGTAGACAACCTGCTGCTTTCCGTCGGTCTCGATTACTATGACGAAATTGTCGAAGCCTTTGATCATACCCTTCAGTTGAAACCCGTTTGTGAGATATATTGTCAGCGGTATTCTCTCCCTGCGAAGCTGGTTTAAAAAAACATCCTGCAAATTCATTGATTTTGTCACAATATTTCCCCTTTCTCTTTCTTGTACCATATTACTAAATTAGATTGTTAATTTCAAGACATAGGCGCAACTTGCAGGCATTCACACAGGGTTTATTATATGAATTCCGCCTTTTTCATTATATCCGCAATTTTTTGCGCGGTCTTTGCCGGAGTTTCATACTGCCCCGGGTCCAGAAATTGCACGTCTCCATATCTTTTGCTCCATGTGTACTGCCGCTTGGCGTATCTCCTTGTGTTCCTTTCGAGAAGCCGCCGGTATTCTTCATAATTCAGGAGTCCTTCCAGATACTGAATGGTCTCCCTGTAACCGATGCCCTGCATGGACTGGGCGCCCCTTCCGGTTCCCAGGGCAAGGATGCCCTCGGTTTCTGCAATCAGTCCCGCTTCAAGCATTCCCTCGGTTCGCCTCTTGATCCTTTCATACAGGTGTTCTCTTTTCGGATATATCACAAAAACCATATAATCGTACGCGGGCCGGCATTCCACGGCCCTCTTCATATACTCACCAAGCGTTCCTTTGAAACCATCGAGTATCTCCAGGTATCTGATTACCCTACTGACATTGTTGGGATGAAGCTTTTCACATGATCCCGGGTCCCTTTGCCTGAGCATTTCAAAAAGATATTCCCGGCCCTTCTCGTCAAGAATCCTTATATACTTTTCATCTGCATCCCCCCGGCCCGCCGCATCCGCAAAGTCAATGTTTTTGATCAGCGCCTCAATGTACAGGCCCGTACCCCCTGTAATTACAGGTATTTTCCCACGGGAAATTATATCATCAATTATTTTACCGGCCATATCCTTATAAGTTGCCACGCTGAAGTTTTCATGCGGCTCAAGGATGTCCATCATATGATGCGGAATGCCTCTTTTTTCGGAATCAGAAGGCTTGGCGCTGCCAATATCGCAATGCCTGAAAATTTGAATGGCATCAGCACCGACAACCTCACCGCCGATTAACAGCGCCAGTTCCACGGCTATATCGGTCTTTCCCGAGGCCGTGGGACCTGTTATTACAACCGCTCCGCCCATTACACTATCCTTTTGAATAATTTTTCAAACTCGCGCCTGGCAAGCTTCACTACGGCCGGCCTTCCATGAGGACATGTATAGGGATTGTCAAGTTTTCCAAGCCTGTCGACAAGAGCCTCGACTTCCTTTTGCGTCAGAACCGTATTTGCCTTGACGGAGTTTTTGCATGCCATCGAATATATGGCTTCATTTTCAACAAGAGTCCGTTCCCTCCCCTTGTTCTCTCCCATGCTGTCAATCGCGCCCCTGAAAGCCTCTCCCGAATTGCTTTCACTCAACTCGGCCGGCATGCTCCTTATAACGGCATCATACGGACCGATGAAATCGAATTCAAATCCGAGGCTTTCCAAAAGAGCCCTGTTCTCCTCGGCGTCCGCAGCCTCGGCGGCGGTAAGGCGGACAGGCTGAGGCGACAGCAGCATCTGCGAGTTCATTTCCTTGTTCCGATGACGTTCCAGCAGATTTTCATAATTTATCCGTTCATGCGCGGCATGCTGGTCAATTACAAGCATCTCATCGCCGTTTAATTCCATCAATATGAAGGTATTGAACAATATCCCTGCAAACACGGCCTCTTTAAGCAAGCCGATTCCTTTTTCAGGTATTGCCGCGCCCTGTTGTGCAGGTGGAATTTCCGTCCGCACCCGACTATGGTCCATGCCTTCGCGTATATTATATACGGTTTCCTTCGCAGCCTTCATCGCCTCGTGAAGTTCTCCCGGAATGACCGGTTCCCTTGCAGCGGGTGGAAAATAATCCTCTACCCTGGGCGCGGCCGTTCCGGGTATATGGCCGTCATCGTAAATCACTTTTATTTTAGGCCTTATTTTGGCTATTCCGTTAGCAATGATGCCCCTGTTGCTGTCAAGGGCTTCCTTTATCGCGGAGTATACGGCTAAAAACACGTCGCCGCCCCTGGCGAACCTGACCTCGGATTTTGCCGGATGCACATTGACATCCACAACACCCGGCTCCATCTGTATGTTAATTATGAAAAACGGGAATTTCCCCTTCATTATACCGGTTTCATATGCTTTCTCGACCGCCGCGGTCACTTCCCTGCTCCTTACATACCTTCCATTGACAAAAAGCGTCTGGTTCTGCCTATTGCCCCTGGCCGCCGAGCTGTTGCCCGCATATCCTTGCACCCTGTATCCATTTTCGCCATAATCCACCGGGTACAGGTTTTCGGAAATCTCCCTGCCATATACGCAAAAAACAACGTTTTCAAGTTTTCCGTCCCCGGGAGTCCTTAGTATTTCTTCCCTGTTCGCAATATACCTGAAGCTTATCCCCGGGTGCGCCAGCGCCAGCCTTGATATTATATCCGTGCAGGCGCGGGTCTCGTTTGCATCGCTTTTTAAAAATTTGTATCTGGCGGGCGTATTGAAAAACAAGTCCCTGACCGTAATCATGGTTCCCCTGTCCCTCGAGGATTTCCGCTTTCCATCCAATTCGCCGCCCGTCATCGTTATCCGTATTCCATTTCCGCTTTCAGCTGCGGTGTCCATCTCAATCCTTGACACACTTGCGATGCTTGGCAGCGCCTCTCCGCGAAAACCCATCGTTCTTATTGAAGAAAGGTCCCCGGCGCTTTTGATCTTGCTTGTCCCGTGGCGTTCGAATGCCATTTCAACATCGTCGGACGGTATGCCGCTTCCATTGTCCGCGACCCGGATAAGCGAAATGCCTCCCCTTGAAATCTCAACCGATATGGAATCCGCGCCGGCATCTATGGAATTCTCGACAAGTTCCTTTACGACTGAAGCCGGCCGTTCGATGACCTCGCCCGCCGCAATCTGATTTGAAGTGTTCTCATCAAGAATTATAATCTTATTCATCATCCACCTATTGAAGTTTGTTTTTCATTTCGAAAAGCTTGTTCAGGGCTTCGAGGGGAGTCAGGTTCTGCGCATCAAGCTCCTTGATATTCCGTATGACATATTCCTCCCCTTCGTTCCTGCTGTTGTAATCCATTATGCTCAGCTGCCCGTCGATTTTCATTCCTTTTCTGAGCCTGCTCCGCTTTCCGATATCGTTCTTTTCCAGTTCCTCCAGAATTTCAGCCGCCCTGTTGACAACGGCCTCGGGAACACCCGCAAGATGCGCAACCTGGATCCCGTAGCTTTCATCGGCGCTTCCCCTTACCACCTTGCGCAGGAAAATTATCTCCCTGCCTTTCTTCTCAGCCGTTATCCTGTAATTCTTTACTCCCTCGAGATTGCCCTCGAGTTCCGTCAATTCATGATAGTGGGTCGAGAACAATGTCCTGCAGTTCTTTTTCCTGGAGATGAATTCAATTACGGACCAGGCGATCGCAAGCCCGTCGAATGTGCTCGTTCCCCTTCCTATCTCGTCAAGTATAAGAAGGCTCCTGTCCGTCGCGTTTTTCAGTATGTCGGCGACCTCGCTCATTTCGAGCATGAATGTGCTCTGGCCCCCGGCAAGATTGTCCGCGGCGCCTATCCTTGTAAATATCCTGTCGGCAATGCCTATCACGGCCGAGGATGCGGGCACAAAGCTTCCCGCCTGGGCCATCAGCGTTATCAGCGCCGTTTGCCTCATATAAGTTGATTTGCCCGCCATATTGGGGCCGGTGATGACGGATACGCGGTTCTCCGTGTTGTCCGAATATGTGTCGTTTGGTATGAATCCCTCGCAGTTTTGCATTTTCTCGACAACCGGATGCCTTCCGCCCTTTATATCAATGACCGGATCCCCCGTAATGACCGGCCTTGCATAGTTCTCCCTGTCCGCGGTCTCGGCGAACGAACAAAGCGCATCAAGCCTGCACAGGGCCTTCGCCGTTCTTTGAAGCTCGCCTCCGAATTCCGCGACCCTCTCCCTTACCCTTGTGAAAATCTCATATTCAAGCCTAATCAGCTTCTCTTCCGCACCAAGTATGTATGTTTCCTTTTGCTTCAGTTCATCGGTTATGTACCTTTCGCTGTTCGCAAGCGTTTGTTTCCTTATGTATCCTTCGGGAACAAGGTCGTAGTTTGACCTGGTTACGTCGATATAATAACCGAAGACCTTGTTGAATCCGACCTTCAGGTTCTTTATACCCGTTTTCTTCCTTTCCTCAGCCTCGAATTCGAGAAGCCAGTCCTTGCCGCCGCCCGCGGCCTTTCTAAGCCTGTCCACTTCCTCATCGAAACCATCCCTGATGATTCCGCCTTCCTTTATTCCGATCCCGGGTTGTTCCGCAATCGCCTCCCCGATCAGCAGGCTGGCTTCCTCAAGGCTGCCGATGTCCTCCCTGATTGACCGGATTTCACCCGATTCCGCGGGTCCGAGAATATCCGAGATATGCGGAAGCTGGTCTATCGAGGCCTTGAGCGCAAGTAAATCCCTCCCGTTGACGCTTCCGATGATAAGCTTGGATGCCAGCCTTTCCATGTCATACACACGCTTCAGCAGCTCGATGATATCCATCCGCATCATGAAATTGTCCTTGAGTTCGCCGACGGTGTCAAGCCTTCGGTTTATTCCGTTTATATCCATCAGCGGCTGTTCCAGCCAGCCTCTGAGCGTCCTGGCACCCATGCTTGTCGCGGTCTTGTCCATGACCCAAAGAAGCGTGCCGGTCTTCTTGCCTTCGGCAAGATTTCCGGTGATTTCGAGATTTCTCCTCGCAGTCGGGTCAAGCACCAGAAATTTCTCGGGGACATAGTATCCGATGGCCGTTATATGGTCTATCGATGCCTTCCTGTTTTCCTCCATATAGCGCAGAAGTCCCCCTGCCGCCTTGACCCAGATGTCATAAGGTTTATATGAAACCGATCCAATCCTGCCCTCTAAAAGCGACGGATTGTCCATTGAATTGAAATATTCCTGGTTTTTCGGTGATATGTAGGCTCCCGTTTTTTCCCTAAGCGACAAAACGGAGGCTTCGCTGACATTCCCGGACACAACTATTTCAACCGGGCTGAAGCGGACCGCCTCTTCAATCAATTTTGCCAATGTATCGCCCCATGTTATCTGCGCGGAATGAAATTCCCCGGTCGAGATGTCGCAGGCCGCCAGGCCATAGCATGAGCCCTCATTGTAAACCGCCATTATGTAGTTGTTGCGTTTTTCATCAAGCATCGACTCCTCGGTTATTGTTCCGGGGGTGATGATCCTGATAACATCCCTTCGCACCAATCCCTTGGCAGCCCTCGGATCCTCAACCTGTTCGCAAATGGCCACCTTGTATCCCCTGCCGATCAGCTTGGCAATATATGTTTCCGCGCTGTGGTACGGGACCCCGCACATCGGGGCCCTCTCAGCCATTCCGCAATTTCTGCCCGTAAGGGTGATGCCCAGGACTTTCGAGGCTTCCAGGGCATCGTCGAAGAACATTTCGTAAAAATCACCGAGCCTGTAAAAAAGAATGCAGTCCGGGTATTTTTCCTTAATCTCGAAATATTGAACCATCATGGGCGTATATTCGGGCACTGCGCCACCTTCCTATTTGCAGCCGCTGCATCCTGAGCAGCCATCCTCTCCGCATCCGCCTGTAATTCCATCCGAAATCTCATTGTTTATCGCTTCGACCAGCTTGTCAAACGCGCTTTTCGCCCTGATCAGCCGTGCTGTCGGTTCGTAGTCCATAAGCTCGGCGTGCTTGTCCTCCAGCAGGTCCTCGATCATCTTAAGGGCAGCTTCGTCGGCCCCCTCATGGGCGCTCTTTATGTATTCGTGCTGAAGCAGGTTCATATCCTGCATAAGGGCGGAACCGAAGTCGTCGTCATCCACAGTTTCCTGGGTTGCAATCATCATGATGTATTCCTGCGTCTTCTTGATCTCATCGGCCAGTTCCCTGGCTTTCTTCATTACTTCCATCTGTATAATTCTCCTTCCAGATGCCATGTCCTGGCATCCGTTATCAATATTTCCGCAAAACCGCCCGCCTTTGTGCCGCCGGTCCTGAAGTTTACTATTTTATTGCTCCCGGTCCTTCCCGTCATCATTGAGGGGTCGGTCCTGCTGGTTCCTTCCACAAGAACGGTCTCCACCGTGCCTATGCTCGCTTTGTTTCTCTCCAAAGTTATCCTGTTCTGCACCCCGAGCATCCTGTCGAACCTGTCGTGCTTTATCCCGTCGGGAACCTCGCCCGGCATCTCAGCTGCCGGAGTGCCTTTTCTCCTTGAATATATGAACGTGAAGGCAAAGTCAAATCTTACTCTTTCAAGCGCATCCATCGTGTCCTGGAAGTCTTCTTCTGTCTCCCCCGGGAATCCCACTATGATATCCGTGCTGAGTCCGATGCCCGGCATTATTTCCCTGGCCATGTCCAGAATCGCAAAATAGCTGTCCCTTGAATAATTTCTGTTCATGAGGCCGAGGATCCTGTCGCTCCCCGACTGCAACGGAAGATGCAGGTGATTGCAGACCGCATCGGTGTCATGAATTGCCTCGAGTATGTCCCTCCCTATGTCCTTAGGATGGCTGGTCATGAAGCGAACCCTTTCAATTCCGTCGATTCCGCCCGCCTTTCTTAGCAACCCGGCGAAGCTGATCCCGCCGTCGTATGAATTGACATTTTGACCAAGAAGGGTTATTTCCTTGATTCCCTCCCCGGCAAGCCCCCGCATCTCATCAAGGATGTCCTTGGGGTCGCGGCTCTTTTCCCTGCCCCTGACATATGGGACTATGCAATATGTGCAGAAATTGTCGCACCCGTGCATTATCGGCACATAGGCGCTTATCCCGCTGCTTCTTACGGCGGGCATTCCCTCTGCGATGCCTTGCGCCGGGTCATCCTCCAGATCAACCGCCCTCCGCCTCTGCGTAAGCACTTCGTGCAAAAGACGCGGCAGCTTATGCATGCTGTTCGCTCCGAAAATAATGTCGGCGTAAGGATAGCTTCGCCTGATTTTTTCAGCGACGCCCTCCTGCTGCATCATGCACCCGCATACGGCAAGCACCAGGTCTTTGTTCGCGGTCTTGTACTTCTTCATTTCCCCAAGATGCCCGAACAGCCTTTGTTCCGCGCTCTCCCTCACACAGCATGTGTTGAAGATAATGAAAGAACAGTCCTCTTCCGTAACCGCAGGCCTGTATCCCATGGCCTCCAGCCATCCGGCCAGCTTCTCGCTGTCGCTTTCATTCATCTGGCACCCGAAGGTCTTCACCATATAACCGGGATGACCGCCTGCGTTGATATTATTTACATAACCGGCATATTTGCCGCTTTCATATCTTTCATCACTCATTATTGCCATTATACCAAAATTACATCCGTTTTTTTATATATTCCTTTATATATACCCGCACATTCAGGCCGGCGCCAGGTTTTCTATTCTAAGCTTGCCGAATAATTTGAAAATGCAGGGCAGGACCTCAGCAAGGCCTTTTCAAGCTATTCCGCACTCCTGATCATCAGGATTCGCAGGATTCCCGAAAAAAAAGAGCCCTGCGGCTCTTGATGTTTTCACTGTTTCAGTTCCCGTCTGTTCTCTATGATTGTATCCGTGAAATCCTCGAGATGCTTCTGCACCTGCCCGAGCAGCCCTTCGGTATATTCAAGGGCTGCGGACCTTATGGTGGCCGCGGTGGTCCGGGCTTCCTCAAGGATAGCGGCCGATTCCTGATTCGCCCTGGCCATGATGCCTTCGGCCTTTTGCCTGGCCATCCTTACCAGCTCATGCTCGTCGACCTTGTCCTGTGCTTCCGTTATTATATCGTCGGCGGCCACCTGCGCCTCGGTAATTATTTTCTTTCTTTCCTCGCTGATCCACCTGGCCTGTTTAAGCTCCTCGGGGAGGCTTACCTTGATTTCCTTTATCAGAATGCCGAGCTCGTCGGAATCAATCATGACTTTTGACGACAGGGGCAGTTTCCTTGCCTCCTCAAGCAATTTTTCAATCGATGCAAGCCGTTCATAAACTATCATTTCAAATACCGCCTTATCTATATTTCGCCATAATATCGTCCAGGACTTCATCAGGCACCAGCCCGCGGATATCACCGCCGTTAGATGCAAGCTCGCGAACCGCCCTTGAACTTAAAAATGAGAAATTGATCCCGGACATGAGGAATATCGTTTCGATGCCTTCGTCAAGCCTTTTATTTAAAAGCGCCATCTGGAGCTCATACTCATAATCCGAAACAGCCCGGAGACCCTTTACAATCGCCGCCGCTTCCATTTTCCTTGCATATTCTATAAGGAGTCCCTGAAACTCATCCACCTCGGCATTGGGAATGCCTGCAATTGATTTTTCAAGAAGCCTCCTTCTCTCCCCGGCTGTAAGAAAAGGCGCCTTTTTGTCGTTGATGCCTATGGCTACAATCAGCCTGTCGCACATTTTCGCCGCCCTTTTGATTATATCAATATGTCCGGAGGTCACCGGGTCAAAGCTTCCCGGGCAAATCCATGTTTTCATTCCTTCACCTGCGCGCATTGGTCATTTAGCAATCCGGCGTCTTTCCTGTAAATACTGAAATTCACACTTCCATAGGTTCTTCTGTCAAAACAGACAAACCCGCCGGTTTTTTCAGGCGGAACATCCTTAACGCCATGTTCCGTTACAATAATACCTTCTTTTTCAATTATATCATTAACCGCTATTTTTTCAATTATCAATCCGGTACTGAACTTGCCATATGGAGGGTCGATGAATATGCAGCTGTATTTCCTGCCGGCAACATGCTTTGAATCAAGGGCCTTGAAGGCGTCCATCTTCAAAACCATCGTTTCATCTGTCATACGGCACTTTTTTATGTTTTTCTTTATTTTCATGATGCTTTCCGTATCATTGTCCACAAAAACACAATATGCGGCTCCCCTTGACACCGCCTCAAGACCGAGAGACCCCGTTCCGGCAAACAGATCAAGTACATTTCCACCGGAATATTTTTCCCTCAGGATATTGAACAAGGCTTCCTTTGCCATGTCGGATGTCGGGCGGGTGCCCAGACCGGCCGGGGCATCAAGGATGATTCCCCTTGCAGTGCCTGATATAATCCTCGGCAAATCATTTCCTCCAAAACCGGATAGCCAAAAAAATTTAATTTCCCATACAATGATAAACCAAACCGACTGCCATGGCAAATCTTCTTAAAGTGCATTGTCAGCCGGAGGAACCATTTGATACCGTACTTTTAAAAATCCTGCCGCCCGGGCATATCAATCCGCGGCCATCAGCAGTCCCGGCTGATTTGTAAAAAAAGGGTGCGGCTTTGCAGCCGCACCCGATTTTATCCTATATATCCTTGGGAAGCAGTTTGTTAAGGACTATTCCGACAACCGCCGCCACGAAAAGACCTGACAGGGTTACGCTGCCTATCACTATTCCTCCGACCGCGCTGATGCCTATTCCAAGTCCGAGTATCAACGCTACGATGACAAGGTTCCTTGAATGTGCGAAATCAAGGTCCGCCTGCGCTATCGTCCTAAGGCCGATGCTGGCGATTATTCCAAAGAGAATTATGCTTACGCCGCCCATGACGGGACCGGGTATTGTCTGTATTACCGCACCGAATTTACCGACAAGGCTGAGTACAATGGCAAATACCGCCGCAAGTCTCAGCGTAGCCGGATTATAGTTCTTGGTAACAGCCAGAACACCGGTATTTTCCGAATATGTAGTGTTTGCAGGTCCGCCTATGAATCCGGCGAACATTGTCGCTAGACCGTCGCCAAGCAAGGTTCTGTGAAGTCCCGGATCCGCCAGGAAATTCTTGCCTACGACATTTCCGTTTGTGGTTATATCGCCTATGTGTTCAACGAATGTTACTATTGCAACCGGGGCAATGAGTGTGATGGCCGTCCACTCGAATTTCGGAAGGATGAAGAACTCTCCCCTGAATATCTGCCCGAAGCTGAACCAGTCGGCTTTTGCAACCAGGTCAAGGTTGACTATATCCGTTACGTTTGTAAGCTTGAGGATTATGCAAAGCAAATATCCGGCGGCTATTCCGATGAGAATCGGGACCAGTTTGAAGAAGCCTTTTGTAAAGAGCATGACTATGATTATCACGAGTACCACGAAGGATGCAATCCACCAGTTGCCTGATGCTCCGTTGATTGCCACGGGCGCCAGGGAAAGTCCGATGACCATGATTATCGGGCCTGTTACAACAGGCGGGAAAAAGCTCTTTATTCTTTCCATTCCTATCAGCCTTGCCAAAAGCGCAAGAACCAGATAAAGCGCGCCTGCGCAAATTATTCCGCCTCCGGCTATCGCGATGCCTTCTTTTGTAACCCCGGCCTCAGTGCCGATTCCGGTAACGGCCGCAACCCCGCCGATGAATGCGAAGCTGGATCCCAGGAACACAGGCACCTTGCCTTTGGTAATCAGATGAAACAGCAGTGTTCCACAGCCGGCCGCAAAAAGCG
This sequence comes from Clostridia bacterium, assembly GCA_016935835.1. Classification (GTDB taxonomy): domain Bacteria; phylum Bacillota; class Clostridia; order DUPQ01; family DUPQ01; genus JAFGQE01. Next base: position 10,800 of record JAFGQE010000067.1, read on the forward strand.
CGACCAACGGATTCAGGCCTGTCAACGCAGGAACCAGTACCGTTGCGCCGAACATTGCGAAAAGATGCTGGAAACCCAGCAAAAACTCTTTTCCGCCGAATTTTGTTTCGTTTGTCATGATTTCCCCCCCTATAAATTGTTTTGGAAAAATTTCGCCGATAAAAAATGCTTCCCCGGCCGAAAAGCATTGCAAAAACGGGCTATCACTCCCGACATACCTTGCAAGTCTCTCCGGACTTTCTTTAAAGGCACAATATATTCCATAATTAAAGTTATTATACCCTGCATATTGTGGTTTGTCCATAATAAAAAAGAACAAAACCCAATAAAAATTTCCATCTGCAATTGATGGCCGGCCAGCCTGCCGCAACAAAAAAACCGGTCTGGCAAAGAAGTCCGTGCCTGGCCGGTTTTTTTGATAGCCGGGGCATTTTCAGCCCATTATTTCATTCCTTACCCTTACCGCGATGTCAGGCACATCCGTTATTATGCCCGAAACATTATCAGTGATGAACCTCTTCATAGTATCTTCGTCATTTACCGTGTAAGGATTGACGAAAATATTCTTTTTAATTAATTTCTCTATGATTTTATCTGATATGGCGAGCTGATTGGGATGGTATCCGTCAAAATCGTGCAGCTTCAGGTACTCCCATGGATTTACCATTGCGCACGACGTCAGTGCGGCTATCCTCGCATCGCCATGGAGTTTCTTAATATAAACCAGGCTGTAGTGATTGAATGACGAGTATATTATCTGGTCGCATATGTCGTATTTCCTTGCAATTTTCACAAGCTGCTTCTCGATGCCCGCATCGTACGGGCTTCCTGTCTTGATCTCAATATTAAGCAGCATGTTCTTGTCTTTTACAAATTGCAGCACTTCCTCGATGGAAGGTATCTTCTGTCCCTTGTACGCATTGTCAAACCATGCGCCCGCGTCAAGTTTCCTCAGCTCGAAATATGTGTGGTCCTTTACCATTCCCCCGCACTCCTCGCATCTTCCCAGATGAAAGTCGTGGTGCACCATTATATGTCCGTCTTTTGAAAAAAGCACATCGATCTCGATTCCGTCGGCTCCCATTTCATAAGCCTTTTGGAACGCTGCCAATGTGTTTTCAGGTGCATACGCGGATGCTCCGCGGTGTGCGATTATGGCTGTTTTGATTTTCATTTTAACCATCCCCTTTTCAATAAATTAGACATGGAGCGGGTGAAGGGAATCGAACCCTCATGACCAGCTTGGGAAGCTGGTGTTCTGCCACTGAACTACACCCGCATATATGTTTCGGCATTATGAAGATTTGCCCGGCAAATCTGTTTTTTGTATCTTTTATTATATCAACTAAACCCGTTGTGTCAACTTGATAAAAGGTTATTTGTTTTCTCTTGGCTTTCATGTTTGAAAAACTATTTGCCTGTTGCCCGCCTGACCGCATCCTTCCATCCGCCCAGCTTTTCCAGCCTCAGCTTATCCTGGCAGCACGGCCTGAAAATCCTGTCCGCGGCAATCAGCCCGGCCAGCTCGCCCCTGGTTTTCCAAAAGCCGCTTGCAAGCCCCGCCAGGAAGGCGGCCCCAAGGGCAGTGGTCTCCCTTACCAGCGGCCTGGTTATATCAATCCCCAGGATATCGGCCTGGAATTGCATCAGGAACTCATTTTCGCTTGCCCCGCCGTCGGCATGAAGGCTTTTTATTTCCAATCCTGAATCTTCCTTCATTACCTCAAGGACTTCCGCGCTTCGAAAAGCTATGGCCTCCAGCCCCGCCCTTACGATATGCTCCCTGGTGGTTCCCCTGGTCAGCCCGGTGATTATTCCCCTTGCGTACATATCCCAGTAAGGTGTTCCAAGACCGGTAAACGCAGGAACGAAATATACTCCGCCCGTGTCATCCACGGACATTGCCATTTCATTGCTTTGCGCAGCCGTTTCCATGAATCCCATGCTATCCCTCAGCCATTGTATGGCCGACCCGGCGTTGAATACGCTTCCCTCCAGCGCATATTCAGTCATTCCTTTTATCCTCCAGGCGACCGTTGTAAGCAATCCCCCGCCCGAATATACAGGTTCGCCGCCTGTGTTCATCAATATGAAGCATCCGGTTCCGTATGTATTCTTTGAATCGCCTTTATTAAAGCACGCCTGCCCGAACAATGCCGCCTGTTGATCGCCCGCGATTCCCGCGACTGGTATTGATGCTCCGTCCAGCATATAATTGAAAACCACCCCGGATGAATCAACGACTTTTGGAAGCACATTCATCGGAATCCCGAATAAATCGCACAGTTCCTCGTCCCAGCAGCCGTCCCTGATGTTGAAAAGCATGGTTCGCGAGGCATTGCCCGGATCGGTGGCATGCACCGCCCCCTTGCTCATATTATAGATAAGCCATGAATCGACGGTTCCCGCCGCAAGATTATTTTTCTCGGCAAGCCCCCGCGCCCCGGGAACATTATCCAGTATCCATTTTATTTTTGTCGCCGAAAAATATGCATCCGGCAAGAGCCCGGTCTTTTCCTTTATCAATTGAGAATATCCATTGCGGATAAGCTCCTCGCACAACGGCGCGGTTCTCCTGCATTGCCATACTATCGCATTATAAACCGGTTCCCCGGTGGAGCGGTTCCACACGACCACCGTTTCTCTCTGATTTGTTATGCCGATTGAATCAATCTCCCCCGCCTTTATACCCGATTGCCGCAGCAGGCTGCGAAGCGCATCCGTCTGGCTGTTGACAATGTCATATGGATTGTGTTCGACCCATCCCGGTTTTGGAAATATCTGCGGGAATTCCTTGTTTTGGCCGGCGACTGAGGTTCCGTTCCTGTCAAAGGCTATGGCCCTTGAGCTTGTTGTCCCCTGGTCTAGTGCCACTACATATTTTTTCATGATATCGCCTCCAGAAATTTTTCCAGCATAAACCCATCAAGCCCCGAATCGCCTATTTTGTTTTTATAAATGCTTGCCTTCCCATGGTAGTCGCTGCCTCCCGTCGCAATGAGTCCATGGTCCAAAACATACCGCAGATACCTTTGAGCGTCTATCTCAGTATGCGCCGGATAAAAGACCTCGATTCCAAGCAATCCCTCTTCGACCATCCGGTCGATCATTGCATCCGACCCCATCAGGCCGGGATGGGCAAGCACGGGAATCCCGCCTGACCCCCTTATGGCTTTTATAGCATCCGCGGGATATATCCCCCCGATGCTCATGAAGGCCGGGCTTTGCCTGGAAAAATATTCAAGGTAAAAATCCGGCCATTCCGACCAGTCTGCGAATATTCCGTCGCTGAGCATGCACTCATATATAAAGCTGCTGCTTATCCATCCCTTGCCCCTTGCATGTCTTTCAACATCCGCCCACTTGTAATCAAGGATATTCATCCGGTTCAGCGCATCAAGCACAAGCTTTGTGTTTTCAGTGCGCCTGGCCGCAGACAACAAAAGCAGGGAGCCAAGCTCCCTGGTTTGTTTTATTCCATAACCCAGTATATGAATGCTTGCATCGTTTTGTGATGTTGATATCTCAACGCCGGGCACCGGAATTATCCCATGGTCAAGACACCCCCGCTGAAAATCGGTGAAACCTCCGACCGTATCATGGTCTGTCAGTGAAACCGCCGCAAGGCCTGCCGCCGCCGCGAGCACTGCGATTTCGCCGGACGCATCCGTGCCGTCGGAATATCTCGAATGTATGTGCAGGTCCCCGGCAACAGTATTCAACAAACCCTCCGTTTTCAAGTTCCCATCCGCATTTTGAAACTTTATTTCAATTTTCTTACGGCTTCCTTGAAGACTTCCCCCCTGACCTCAAAGTTCGGGAACATATCGTAGCTTGCGCTTGCCGGCGAAAGAATGACGATATCGCCCTTTTTTGCCATTTTGGCGGCCGCGGCAACCGCCTCCTCAATGGAGACGACTTCCTCGACGGGAATATCCAAACCCATGCCGGTTCTCTGTTTTTCCTTTTCAAATGCTTTTTTGATCTTTGGCCCCGTCTGCCCGAGCAGGACAAGCCCCTTTACTTTTTCGATTATCAGCGGTCCCATCATATCGTAGGGTATTTTTTTGTCATATCCTCCGGTGATAAGGATTAGCCTTCCCTCGAATGCATTGAGACTGGCTTTTGTCCTTGTCGGGGAGCTTCCTATTGAGTCGTTGTAATACCAAACACCGTTTATCTCCATGACCGGTTCTATGCGGTGCTCCACTCCCTTGAATTCCCTTGCCACTTTCAACATATTGCCAACATCGACATACCCATGGACCGCCGCGACGGCCGCCATGAAGTTCTCAACATTGTGCATGCCCTTGACAAGGATTTCATTCTTATTGAAAAGTGGAATTTCTTTTCCCGCTTCATAATATACTATTGTGTCATCCTTAAGATAAACCCCATCAGCCGGTGGAGTTTTCCTTGAAAACCATCGGATATCAGCCACTGCATCCCTGCTGAATCCCTGGGTAATATCATTGTCCATGTTAAGCACAAGCCTGTCGCCCGGTTTTTGATATCTGTATATATTCTTCTTGGACCATATGTATTCATCAATGACCTTGTGGAAATCCAAGTGATTGGGTGACATATTCGTTATGACCGCAACATCCGGGCTTGTATCCGTAATCGTCTGAAGCTGGAAAGACCCAAGTTCCAGCACAACCATGTCATTTTCAGTTATTTCGTCCAGTTTATCAAACAGCGGGGTTCCTATATTGCCGCCGACCCATACCTTGAATCCCTGTTCCTGCAGCATTCTTCCGATGACGGTCGTTGTAGTGGTCTTCCCATCGCTTCCCGTAACGGCAAAAATCCTGGCGTTGCACATCTTCATGAAGACTTCCATTTCGCTGGTCATCACGGCTCCGCGCATGATTTCGCGAATGAACGGTTCAATATCCGGCCTTATCGCGGGGGTCTTGAATATGATGTCGAAGCCCTTCAGTTCATCAAGGTAATCATTGCCGGTAACAAAACTCACTTTCGGATAGTCCTTGAAGAGGTCTATGAATGATTGCAGTTTCTCCCTCGGCGCGGAATCAAATCCGGTTATGTCAGCCCCCAGGTCCGCCAGATACTTCAAAAGCGGCCTGTTGCTGATTCCAAGGCCTACCGCAGCGACACGTTTGCCGACTATAAACTTCTTGTATTCCTCAAACTTCCTGTTCATTGAAACCTCCAAATTCGGTATTGTGCTGTCCGTCCTTTTCATTTATAATAGCATATGCATGCGAGAATGGTGGAACTGGCAGACTCGCTAGATTCAGGTTCTAGTGTACGCAAGTACGTGTGGGTTCGAGTCCCACTTCTCGCACCA
>JAFGQE010000068.1 GCA_016935835.1 Clostridia bacterium
AAAGCGCTTAAGAGTTTTAGGGGAGCCTGAGATGTTGGCTCATTGGGAAGTCTGTTTTCTTTTTCCTACAATAGAGTTACACGATCAATTTCCCAAACAAATTGCGAAGGAGCGGTTATTTGGTATAATGGAAGCAGGTTTTCATTTCCTGATTTTTCACATCACTTTGATTAACGGAGGCTTTTCATGAGAAGGACTAAGATCATATGCACCATGGGACCTACAACAGAAGGCATTTGCGAAGATTTGATCAGGAACGGAATGGATGCCGCAAGATTCAATTTCTCGCATGAAAATTATGAAATCCATGCCCGCAGGATCGCCGAGTTGAAAATGGCAAGGGAAAAACTCAATGTGCCGATTCCGCTGATCCTTGATACAAAGGGTCCCGAGATGAGGATAGGAATGTTGAAAAAGAAGTTCGTGCTGAAGAATGGAAGCGAGATAAGGCTCGTGACAGAGGATATCGAGGGGGACGAGGACAGGATTTCCATAACCAATAAGCTGCTTTACGAAAAAGTATCCGAAGGACAGCTCATCTACATCGACGATGGCATTATCGAGCTGGAGGTTACCTCGGTCGATGGCACGGACATAGTGTGCAAAGTCCTTTCAGGCGGCATGCTCTCAAATAGAAAGGGCGTCAATGTACCGGACTGCGACACGGGACTGCCTTTCATGACCGAGCGGGATATCAGCGACATAAACTTCGCGATTGACAATGATTTTGATTATATAGCACTGTCCTTCGTTCATAGTGATTCGGATATTTTCAAAGTCCGGACCATACTGAAGAATAAATACAGGGATGATATAAAGATCATCGCCAAGATAGAGAACAGCAAGTCGGTCAAAAACATAGACAGCATCATTGAGGCGGCGGACAGCATTATGATAGCAAGGGGCGACATGGGGATAGAACTGCCGTTCAGCCAGGTTCCCGTTATTCAGAAAAAGCTGATAAAAAAATGCTATAGGTCCGCAAAGCCTGTTATTGTCGCTACCCAGATGCTTGAGAGCATGACCGAGAACCCCAGGCCTACAAGGGCCGAGGTGTCCGATGTGGCAAACGCCATATATGACGGCACAAGCGTCGTGATGCTGTCCGGGGAAACGGCCATGGGGGCCTTCCCGGTCAAATCCCTGCAGACAATGGTCCGGGTAATAGAGGACACTGAAAAAGACATAGACTACAAGGCGAGATTCCAAAATGACAATTTCAAGACAATTGAAAAAAACACCCTGAATATAATAAGCAAGGCTGCCGTTGTGACCGCATTCGAAATGGACGTCAGGGCGATAGTGATGCCTACGAGGACGGGAAGGTCCGCAAGGATGGTTTCAAGCTTCCGCCCAAGCAACCCAATCATCGCCATAACCATGAATCCGACAATACAAAGGCAGCTGAACATGTCGTGGAACATAAAGCCCATGCTGAGCGAATTCATAGGCGGGGAGAAACAGCTTTTCGAAAGTGTAATGGAAAAAGCAGTGGAAAGCGGGCTTGTGAAGAAAGGCGATATGGTCATAATGATCGGAGGCATACCGACGGGAAGCTCCGGCAGGACGAACATGATGAAGATTCACAGGATAGGGGACCCGGTGGTGGGCAAATAAAAAGCAACCGAATGTCTTGTTTCCCTTGAATAAACCCTGGTTTCTGATAAAATTAACATGAATAAAATTTATGACGGGAGTTACTCTGATGGCACTTATAACATCCAGGGAAATGTTCAGGAAAGCTTACGAGGGCGGTTATGCGATCGGCGCTTTCAATGTGAACAATATGGAAATAATCCAGGGCATCACCGAAGCCGCGAAGGAAGTCAATGCACCACTTATCCTTCAGGTGTCGGCGGGAGCGAGAAAATATGCAAAGCATGTTTATCTGATGAAGCTGATTGAAGCGGCGATCGAGGATACCGGCCTTCCGATTTGCGTTCATCTTGATCATGGCGACACTTTTGAAACATGCAAGTCATGCATCGACGGAGGATTCACATCCGTCATGATAGACGGTTCGCACCACTCATTTGATAAAAACATTGAGGAAACAAAAAGAGTGGTCGATTACGCCCACGAAAGAGGAGTCGTGGTCGAAGCCGAACTTGGCAGGCTTGCCGGGGTCGAGGACGACATCAATGTCTCTTCGGAGGACGCATCCTATACGAAACCCGGCCAGGTCGAGGAATTCGTGGCAAGGACCGGCGTCGACTCGCTTGCGATAGCAATCGGCACCAGCCATGGCGCATATAAGTTCAAGGGAGAGGCAAAGCTCAGGTTCGATATCCTCGAGGAAATACAAAAAAGGATGCCGGGATTCCCGATAGTGCTGCACGGGGCGTCGTCGGTGGTTCCCGAATATGTCGACCTGATAAACAAATACGGCGGGAAGATGCCCGGCGCCAAAGGCGTTCCGGAGGAAATGCTCAGGAAGGCGGCGTCAATGGCGGTTTGCAAAATAAACATAGACTCGGACCTGAGGCTTGCGATGACGGCCGCCGTCAGGGAACAGTTCGCCCTTAAGCCCGAAAACTTCGACCCGAGGAATTATCTTGGCCCTGCAAGGAACTTCATCAGGGATATAGTCAGGCACAAGCTTGTGAATGTGCTCGGCTGCGACGGTACCGCGGATTCATATTGATATTTTGGAAACAGGCCGCGGGTGCGGCCTGTTTTTTATGAGGTTCATCATGAAGAATAAAAAAGATCTGCCGGCGGTTGAAAACCCGCCAGGAATATTCAGGAAAACGCTTGAATACACGGATGATGCGATGGTTTGCCATTTCGACATGAAAAAAGGCGCGAAAGTGCCTTTGCATAATCATCATGCGGCCCAGCTTGGATATGTGATAAGCGGACGCGTCAGGTTCATCCTCGAAAACAATGCGCATTTTATAGCTGAAGCCGGGTGCTCGTATTCATTCGACCGATTTGAATACCATGGCGCTGAAGTTCTTGAGGATTCCGAGGTTATGGAGTGCTTCTCGCCGGCCAGGGAAGAATACAAATAATAAGAGGCCGGACGCCTAGGCGCCAAATGAGAAGTGAAAAAAGGCAAGTATTATACCTTGGCGGATGTTCTGCCCGGCGCATTGACCTAAGGATGATTTGCAAAGCCATATAAGCAGGCACAAACTGAACAATCGTAGAGAAGGCAGGTAATGTCACTCATCCGGGTTGATCCTGGGCTAATCCTTGGTTGATCCTGGGTTGATCCTGTACGGATGGAATCATTCGCTTTCCTGAACGAATGCATGCATCAGGTTCTTGTTGGCGCAGGACGGCTGATAACACTTCCTGCATGCCTCGTTCATTCCCGGGGCCGGTCCGTTTACCCTGGCCCGGAAATCCACTGCTTCGGAAGAGTTCCGGATTTCATTCATGAATGATGAGCCCGCAAAAGGCAGGTATCCCAATGTGTTTTTGGGCGACATGCATGTCCTGATGATGCCGTCGCAGCCTGCGAACAGGTCGCGCCATGCGAGATGGCAATGGCGGTGGACCGAGTCGCCGGCGGGGTCTTTCCCGGGTATATGGGGCAACGATAGCACGATGTTGTAACTTTCGGCCCTCTCACGGGCGATATTGAAGATTTCCTCTGTTTTTCCGGGAATATCAAAAAGCGTTTCACCCTCCGATTCCTTTGAGAAAGCCGTAAGATATACACCCTTGACTTCCTCAATGCCGATGTCGGCGGCGAGGTCGATCATTCTGGGAAAGACGTCGAGATTGCTTTTCATCAGTGTGGTGACTGTATTAATATATGGCTTGACCGGGGCGAAGTATCTCCTGACGACCAGTTCCCGGAGGTCACCGACGATTTTCTTGAGGTCAAGGCCGCTGTGTATGCGGTTGTTTGTAGCGGAGTCCGGTCCGTCAAGGCTGACGGTTATTAAGTCAATCTTGTACTCGAATATCCACGGAGAAATCTCCCTGAGCCTGGTTCCGTTGGTCAGTATGTGCTTTTTTATCGGGAAATGGCCGGCGAATTCCAGGAAATGCTGGAAATCAGGATGCAGGGTTGGCTCGCCCCGGCCCGTCAGCGTCATTTCCTCCGCATAATCGAATGCAGGTTCCAGCACTTTCAGCCATTCCTTTTTGAAAAAGTCCTGATTCAACTCCGCATGGCTTCTGGCGCTTGTAATGCAACCCGGATTGCATGCGTTTGTCAGTTCGAGTACTATCCGCCGGGGATAAGAAGCGAGCATGGTGCGGCCTTGTTCTGATTCCAGTATATTCAACTTGCTGTTTTCTTTTTGAAGCTGCGTAAGGCCTGTGTATCCAAAGAGGCTGCCCGAGTCATTTCCTTTTATTTCTTCCATATTTTCCAGCAAGCCTTTCCCGGCGACAGAGTCCGCAAAGTGATTCATATTCCTTCATCTATCATCAACCAATTTCAAAATCAACAAAAATCTTTCCGTTTTTAAGGGTCTCGCTGCTATTGGCCAGCGTGCGAGGCAACTCGTCGAGGGCTATGGTTCCGCCTGTCAAAGGGGCGGTTTTTATCTTTCCCAAGGCCAGTAGATCCAATGCGCGGGTCATTGTGCCGGGATTAATGTACGAGGCTTTTATCGTAAGCTCGCGCTTGAACAAATCGAAAGGCCTGACTGAAATCTCATCATCCGGTTTTGTAAGGCCGAAGAGCATGACCGTTCCCGTGGCCTGGCAGCTGTCAATCGCCGTCCGGACCGCGTCAATGCTGCCTGAGCACTCAATTACCTTATTAAAATTGCATTTCCTGAGTTTATCCGCATCAATGATTGATGAATCGAAGACACTATCCGCACCAAGTGAAAGTGCAAGCGTTCTTTTTTGGCCCATCGGCTCGGATACAGCCGTAAAAGAAGCCCCCATATGCCGGCATATCTGAAGCATTAGCAGACCGATTGTCCCGCCCCCTGTTATCAGCACGCGGTCGCCCGGCTTTATATTTGCGAGATCGGCTCCATGGAGGCAGCATGAAATCGGCTCGGCATATGCGGCATCCTCAAGGGATACAATATCCGGGACTGAGTGAACCTGGGACTCATGGGCAATTACA
>JAFGQE010000069.1 GCA_016935835.1 Clostridia bacterium
CCCGAGGAAAAAACCGCCCAGAAATATCTGAATTCGGGAAAACTCTCGGGTGTAATCTGCATGGTTTCGGCGGATCAGCCTAGGGTCGGCCTTTCGCTCGCCCTGCATGTCAAGCAGCATGGCATCCCTGTCGCAATAGCGTTGATCAGGTCCGATTACCTTGCGAGGCACAAGGGAAGCCTCGATTCAGCCGGATTATCAAAACTGTCTGGAATCCCCGTTGTCATTCTCCCGAAGCCATCCAAGGTCAATACGGCTGAATTCCTGGCGAAATCCGGACTCCTTGAGGTTTCGACCTCTGCGCTTCCGGGAAGCATAGGAGATTGTCCGCTCAACATAGATGAAGTCAACGAACTTCTTCAAAAAGTATTCATTCCCCCCGAAACCGACAAGGCAACCATCTTGCTCGACTCCATACTCCTGAAAAGATTGCCTTCCATGGTCTTCTTTGTTCTTTTGCTTTTATTAGTCATGTTCCTTGCATTCGGGCCACCGGGTGCATTGCTGACAGGACTTGCCGAGAAAGGCATTTTCCAGGCGGGAGAATGGATTGCCCGCTCCCTCGCCGATGGCGGTGCATCCGGGTGGATTGTTTCCCTGATACAGGATGGAATCATAGCAGGTGTCGGAGGCGTCCTGGTTTTCGTGCCGCAGTTCTTTGTGCTGTTCCTGATGATGGGCGTGCTTGAGGCAAGCGGCTATATGGCGCGCGCCGCATTCATACTCGATCCCCTGATGAAAAAGATAGGCCTTAGCGGCAAATCCGTGATACCGTTTGTTCTCGGCTTCGGCTGCACGGTCCCCGCCCTTGTGTCGACGCGGGCTCTTCCCAAAAGGGACAGGTTCATAGTAATGGCCACCGTTCCTTTCGCATCATGCGGGGCAAGGCTGCCGGTTTACGCGGCGTTTGCCGCGGTCTTTTTCCCCCAGGGCAAATGGATTCTGATTCCCTCCCTATACTTCGGCGGGATACTTGTCGCCATAACCATATCATCGATATATGCCAGGGTGTCAAAACGCACGACTTATCCTTTCATCATGGAGCTCCCGTCATACAGGTTCCCCGCCGCGGGCGAGCTGCTGGGATATGCAGGAAGGCAGGCGTTTACATTCATCAAAAAGGCAGGCACAGTGATATTTTTAGCCTCGATTGTAATCTGGGCCCTCATGACATACGGCCCGGGCGGAGCAGCAGCAGTGCCCGGGGACAGTTTCCTGGCAGCGGCGGGAGGATTCCTCGCCCCGTTGCTAAACCCCCTCGGCTTTGGCGAATGGAGGGCGGCGACTGCCCTTATCTCCGGGCTTGTCGCGAAGGAGGCGGTCATCGGAACGCTGTCGATACTTGGAGGAGGGTCAGGTGTTTCGGCGGCGCTGGGAAGCATTTTCAACGCCCGTTCCGCCCTGTCGTTCCTTGTGTTCGTTTTACTTTATATCCCGTGCGTGGCCGCGCTTGCAACTCTTTGGGTGGAGCTTGAGAAAAAGGCAAGGATTATTATTATTGTAGCCGGCCAGCTTGCCGTAAGCTATTCCCTGTCGGCTTTGGTTTACCTGGCATCGGGTATATTTATTAAATGAGGATACTGCTGTGGATATAATTTTAATCGCTTTATTGATACTGGCCGCCGCGGGGGCGATATTCTACATGGCCCGGACACGTAAATCCGGGGGATGCGCTTCCTGCCCATATAACGACAACTGCGGCATCCGCGGTTCCTGCCCGTCTGAAAAACGGAAAGAAACGGAGGATTGACAGAATTATGAAAGATCTTCTCAGGGACACAGGGATGCGCTGGACGCGCCAGCGGCAGCTGATATATGACGAGATACTGCGGCGAAAAGGCCACTTTTCGGCGGAGGTAATATGGAAGAAACTTACCACGAGGCACCCGGGCATGGGGCTTTCCACGATTTACAGAACACTTCAGCTTCTCGAGGATAAAAAAATCATAAAAAGGATACCCATCGCAGGAGAGACGACCATATATGAATGCGAGGACGGCACGCCGCACGGACACCACCACATATTTTGCACGGAATGCGGCAAGACCATAGAGATGCATGTGGATATGCTGGATTCCATTGAGGAAATCGTCATGGAAAAGTATGGGTTTGAAATTTCGGGCCACACCGTCATGTTCAACGGCATCTGCCCTGAATGCAGGGCCCGGCTGAAATCAGACCCTGGGGATGATGAACCGGAAAACAATCCACTCCCATAATCTCAGCTCGTTGTTGAATTCCTTCCTGAATTCCCTGTAGAATACTTCCATTTTCCGCAGTTCGTCAAGCGGCACCGGGGCATCGTCATAAAGAATCCTGTAATAAATGCCGGTCATGTCCTTCATCGAGTAATGCGCCATGAAGTATGCCCCGTCAATCCGGGCCGCCAGCTCCAGCAGCGTCATTCCCTTCCTTATCCTGAAACCTCTGAATGATACTATTCCCAGTACCATCCTGTACCCCAGGCGGAATCTTTTTGTCCCCCTTATATTCCTGAAAAACAAATTGCGCGCGACGGCTATAATGGTATTCAATGCCAAAAGCAGTGCGAGCGCCATCGCGGCAATTATCACCGCACGCTGTTCCTTGCTTATTTTTTTGCCGCCTCCGAACGGAACATATGCCCCCCCGTTGTCATCCTGCCCCGGTTCGTCGAGGTTTTCATCCATATCAATGTCATCGAATATTCCCCCGCCGTCAAGTGGATCAGGCGGCTTGTTCTCCTCAAGCAATTCCGTATAAGGGGGCGTCGGTTCAAAACCGACCCATCCGATTCCCTCGAAATAAACCTCGACCCAGGCGTGCGCATTGGAATTCAAAACCTTGTAAGCCCCACCCGATTCCGGAACCGAAGGTATGAGGAATCCCTCAACATACCTCGCCGGGATTCCCAGGCTCCTGACCATAGTAACCATGGCCGTCGCATAATAGGTGCAATAACCCTTCGGCGAATCAAAGACAAACCAATCCACGAAATTCCTGCCTTCGGGGACGTCAGGGACTTCCAGGCTGTATTCAAATCCTTCGTTGAAGTAGGCTTCGAGGGCCCTGACCTTATCATATGCGTTGTCATGGCCTTCAGTGATTTCCATGGCCAGCCTGACAACCCGCTCCGGCAGGTCCGCGGGTACCGGGGTATACCTCCAGTAATAATCCCTGGCCGCCAAATACAGTTCCCGCAGGTCGCCCAGCGCCTCCTCCATGGAATTGGCTATCCCGATATTTTCATATGCGGCCGAGTTATTTGACAAATAATAAAGCGCCGAATAGGTTTCCTCATACAGTCCCTTCCTGCTGCGCCTTATATATTCAAGGAAATCCGAATTATTTCTGTCAAGCATCAGATAATCATAATCAAGCGTTGTATCAAGCTTGATTTTTATACCTGACTCCAGCGTATCGTCCATCTCGGCGAATATAGAAGGTATCTCATCATAATCCCGGAGCACGGAATAAAGTGGCGAGAACATAGTCTTTGTCTCCAGCCCCACATACGATATTTCCATCCCCCCGCTTTCATACCAACCGGGCAGAAGATGGATGCCGGGCACCTGATTGAAATCCGGGCCGGGAAGAATTGTAACGCCTTCATATTTTTGAAATTCCTCGGCAAGCCACCGGTTAATGTCCATGAATCTCCATCCGTAGACAGGTTCCAGCAGCATGCGGCTCCCTGCATCATATGCCCGGTATGAAAGAATGTCCTCGGCGTAGTTTTCAAAAACCGACGCGCCGCCCCATGAACTGCCGTCGAAATACGGCCACGACTCCCCTCTTATATATGCCGCCCTGTCGCTTCTGACATCAAGTACATGGGCATAATCAAGGAGGAGGCTCCCTCCCGGTTTTCCCGGTTCGGATGAGAAGCCGGTGACTGCCAGTGAAAAATAGTCGTATGAGCTGAAATCAATCGGTTTGTCGGCATAGAAATCCCTGTATTTTATCTTTTCATCAAGCCATTTCCACAGTATCGGATCGATGCTCTTTGGAATCATCATCGTTATCAGGATGACGACCAGCATGACAGGCACCGCCGAAATTATGAATTGTCCCGGTCTCATGAGGTTGACGGATTCGCTTCTTTTTCTTATTTCGCCAAGTTTCCGGTTATATACCTGAAGGAAATACAGAATCACCAGCATCATGAGTGACAGGTAGAACGCAAATTTATTTACCTCCCTGGCCACTATCCATTGGGCTGTGAAGAGCGATACAGTCATTATGAGAACCGGAGCATAGACAAGCCTTCTTACAACAAGGAAATACATGGCGATGGTTATCAGTACGCTGATTATCACTGTCGTCGCATATACCTGGTCATGCGTAATGTCCATGCCTATCTGCCAGTCGAAAACAAACCCGCCGACCCATTGCAAATAAGAACTGATTCCGTTTAAAATGGTCTCGCTGAATCCTCCGGCAAGCCATATGACGGTTATTATGGCCGCCGCTACAGCTATTGTAGAAGCTGACACAAGCATTGATCTTCGGTTTGCGAATATAATCATGCAGACCGGCATGGCAATGACCACCGTCATGAAAATGCGCATATACGAGTATATCATCCATGGGTCAAGGTCCGTATATTGGACCACCGCACTGCTCAGGGCAAGCGCCAGGAGAGCCCCGACAACAGCAATGGCTTTTCTATCCCTGGATTGAATTTTATCAGCCTGCATTTTCATCGATATATTTCCCATCGTCATACGTATCCGGGTCTTCGTTTTCCTCTTCAAGCATGTCGATTATGATTCCCTGCCTGGCAAGCAGCCTCCTGTAGTTGTACACTTCTTCATCACGCGCATCCATTGCGCAGTACCTTACGAAAATCCGTTTATCCGAAGCATGAATCTTTGTAAGCGTTTCATAGAGTCCCTTGGTAAGCCGGGTGCTGAATACGAAAATCGTATTGTTGGAGTTCTCTTCCCCGAGTATAGAGTACAGGACCTTTTCAATCCCCGTATCCGAGTCGAACTCGATTTCGGCGAGCAGGTTGTAGAGCCGGTCGAAATCCTGCATGCTTGCACCGTGCCAGACGCTAAGCCCCTGCTTATAATAGACAAGGTCCACGGGAATGCTCCTGGCAAGAAAATAATGGGCGGTGGATACTATTTCCTCGACAAGCCTGTCCTCGTGCACAATACGCTGGGAGGGATGAAAATTACTCTTTCTGAGGTCAATGGCCATGACCACCCGGCTGTCAAGCGTGCTTTCCTTGTCTGTTATGATAAGCCTCTGCATCCTCGCGGACAGTTTCCAGTGTATGAGCCTGCTGCTGTCGCCATAGGCGTAGTCCCTCAGGTTCAACAGGGACTCCTCGCCCTTGCTCTTGTTGAACAGGGCGACCCTGAAATCAGACGGGGTCATTCCTTCCCTGATGGACCCGTCCATGACCCTGATCCTTGGATATACGATTATCGATATGAAATTGGATTTTCTCAGCCGCAGTTCGAACAGATTAAGAAAATCCCTGAATTCAATCCTGAGGATACCGATGTCATACCTTCCCCTGTAGCCGCACTTTATCCTGTACTCCATTTTTTTGTTCCTTCCGGACACAATCGATTCGTTCTTTATGTCCGGTTTTCCGGAAACGACCGTCCCAGGTGTCTGTATGAATATCCGTAGATATATGAAAGGAATCCGCAGGTCGTTCGCGAACATGCATTTGTACACGAGCGTCTCGCCCTTTATATATGTCCTGTCGGGGCACGATTCAAAATATTTAAGCGAATAGTAGGTTATCGCAAGGTATGTGAATGAAACAACGGGAAGGGCTGTTGCGATTATGAACAGGGCCCATGGCACGGTTCCGCCGTAAAAATATACGAAGTATAGGGATGAAAGAAACAATATTGAATATATTATCCTTGATCTAGCCATTTTTCATCTGATTTGAATGCCGGTGTTTTCGAGCACTTCCCCGATCACATCGCCGGGCTGGACACCCTTGAGCCTGGCTTCCTGGCTTAGCACAAGCCTGTGGGCCATGACCGCGGCTGCGAGGCTCTTCACATCATCCGGCGAAACAAATGTCCTTCCCTCCATGAATGCCCTGGCCTGCGCCGCCTTCATCAGAAACAAGGCCGCCCTTGGGCTGCACCCCAGCTTTATCTGCGCATGCGTCCTGGTTGCCGAGACAATCCTTATAATATAGTCGTTTATCTTTCCATTTACGGTTATATCCCTGACTTTTTTCCTTATATCGATTATCATATCGGCGTCCGCAACCTGAACGAGCTCCGACATCGGATCCCCCTGCCTGTATATCTCAAGAATTTTCTTTTCCATCTCGAACCTTGGGTATCCGATTGAAATCTTCATCAGGAATCTGTCGAGCTGGGCCTCGGGCAGCGGATAGGTGCCGAGATACTCGACGGGGTTCTGCGTGGCCAGTACCATGAACGGATTTGGTATGGGATATGTTACGCCGTCGACCGTGACCTGGCGTTCCTCCATGACCTCGAGCATGCTGGCCTGGGTCTTCGGGGATGTCCTGTTGATCTCATCCGCAAGAATTATATTGCTCATGATATTGCCGGGCCTGTATTCGAACTCGCCCGTCTTCATGTTGTACATAGAGAACCCCGTGATGTCGGACGGAAGTATGTCAGGCGTGAACTGTATCCTTTTAAATTTAAGCCCGAGGGATCTGGCCAACGCCGAAACCATGCTCGTCTTGCCTATTCCGGGTACATCCTCGATCAGGATGTGCCCGTCGGCTATCAGCGCGGTTACCACAAGCTCTATGACTTCCCTCTTGCCGATGATTACCTTTTCGATGTTGTCGATTATCTTTGTAGGAAGCGAACTCAGATCATTCATAAGAAAAGCTCCTTGCATTTTATCAGTCGATTGATTCCGCATCGGGCGGATTCCCTGCATATTCACAATTACTATACCATTAGAGTCAGGGCACTTTGTGCAAAGGCGTGAAAATTCATAAAAAATTCATATTTGCATGGAATATCGCTTTTTCCCGGCATCATCGGTTTTAAGTCCCTTCCCGGTGTGTATAATAGCACTAAACCATCGAATACAGGCAATTCAATCCGCGTAATTAATTTTTTTGGGGGGCTTCATGAACAAGACAGGAACGGCAAAAATAAACATTCGCAGGATCAAGGCGGGAGAACGCGGTGTTTTCACCATAGTCTACGAGACGGGGTCATATGGAATCGACGACAGCGGCGAGATCATCATCGCAAGGCGCGATGTGTGCGATTCCGATATACCGCAGTTCGACAGTCCCGCAAAACCGGGTTTCATATCTGTTACGACGGATGCGGAGGCAACGCTGTCGGCGGCATATCTTCCATCCAGGCATGTCCGGCCATGGAAGGCCTGCATATCAATCAGGGTAAGCGACGGCTCGCTTTATCCGGGCGACAGGGTCTATGTGAAGTTCGGGGATGAGAACGGCCCGGGCTACAGGATCCAGACTTTCCCTGAGGAACGGCATATATTCAAAGTAATGGTCGATTGCATGGGCAGCGGTGATTTTTATGAAGTGGAAAAGAGTCCTGAGATTAGAATTGCCGGCGGTGAAATTGCATCCATAGAAGCATGCGGACCGTCCTATGCCAGGCAGTTTGAACCCTTTGGCCTTTTGGTAAGGGCACTGGATGTCCGCGGAAACATCGCCGACGGGTATTATGGGGAAGCGGAGATACTTCTTTCAGGCATTACGCATAAGGTAAGCCTGACAAGAGGAACAGCCCTTGCAATGGATGTTTCAATAAACACCGAGGGCGTTTTCACTCCCATCGTTAAAACAATCGACGGAGCCTTTTCAGGATCGGGCAATCCTGTGGTCTGCGCAAGCGACCCGCCTTCGCTTTTCTGGGGCGACATGCACGGGCAGACAGGCGAAACCGTAGGAACAGGAACCCCGGAACTCTATTTTTCATTTGCCCGCGACAAGGCTTTCCTGGATTTTTCGGGATGGCAGGGCAATGATTTCCAAGTGACTGATGAAACCTGGGCCAAGATATGCAGCTTAACCCGGGAATACAATGAGCCAGGCAGATTCGTGTGCTTTTTGGGCTATGAGTGGTCGGGAACGACTCCTGCCGGGGGCGACCACAACATATATTTTCTGAATGATAATCAGGAAATCTATCGCAGCAGCCGCTGGCAGACGGGCATGGTTGATGCAAACAACAGCGACAGGAACCCTATCGACAGGCTGTGGGATGAATTCGAAGGACGCACGGATGCAATGGCAGTCCCCCATGTCGGCGGAAGACATGCGAACCTCGCTTATTACAATCCCGCCCTTTCGCCTGTTCTTGAAATACACTCTCACCACGGCTCCTTCGAGTGGTTTTTCAGGGAAGCCCTGGCAAGGGGTCACAAACCCGGCATCATAGCGGCAAGCGACGACCATTCATGCCGTCCCGGCCTGTCATTCCCTACCGAGGTAACTTCAAGGGGCGGGTTCGTTTCATTTGATGTGAAAGGCGGATATACGGCTGTTTTCGCGCCTGAGCTCACAAGGGAATCAATATGGAACGCAATCAAGGCAAGGCATTGCTATGGCACAAGCGGAGAAAGAATCATAGCCTTGGTACATTGCGGCGAGAATATGATGGGAGACGAATTCGCAACCAGCGCTCCGCCTGTGATTGAGGTTTCCATCATCGGCACGGCGCCTATCAGGGAACTTTTCGTAATGCGAAACCTCACGGAGGCGTTCAGTCTCAACGACCACAGGCCCCGTAATTTTGAAAAGATATTCATCGAGTGGAGCGGTGTCAGGGTCCGGAGCAGGGCGAAGAAAGCCCTGTGGGACGGAACCGTATCGGTGGTTCACGGGTCTATAACAGGCGTCGCAGAGTATCACAACGGCAGGCGCGGCAAAAGAACAGAGCTGGTGTCGGGAAGCCTTGTCAAATTCAATTCCGCCACCTCCGGTGATACCGACGGATTCGAACTGGATATGATAAAGACAAGCGAAACAGTGCTTAAATTCAAAAGCAACCATACGGAATTCAGCTTCATGGCCCGGGAACTTGAGGATGGCGACATCATCCGGGATGCCGGAGGAGTGAATCTGACGGTCCGGGCGGGACATCCCCCTCAAAATCCGCAGAAATCAGTGGACCTTCGTTTCATAGACACTACGATAGAGCCCGGGCTCAACGCCTATTGGGTCAAGGCTGTGCAGGTGGACGGGCATACCGTATGGACCAGTCCGATGTATATGCATTATGAGGAGTGACAGGCGGCAAAACCGCAGCCTGCCTAGATTTCCCAGCGTATGATGCCTGTATGATACCTGTTGTGCATAGTTGAGCCGTCGGCGTAATATGCCGTTACGATGGTTCTGTCGCCCAGCTGTACTGATGACGGATACCCCATGTCCCCGGCTCCGTCAAGCACCGCCAGCACCGATGGTTCCGACCAGTTCTCCCCGCGTTCGTCCGCAGTCCGAAACATAATTGACTTTTGGTTGTTCCTGACGCCATAACACATCAGGATCCTTCCATCGTTCAACCGGGCCAGGGATGCCGGTATCTGATTGATCATGCTGCCGTCTTCCATGAACTTCCATGAAAACCCGCCGTCGTTGCTTGTATAAAGCTTTATATGCTGCTTTTCAGCCGTCCTCGCGGCGGCGATCATCCTTGCGCCGTCAATGGACAGGATGGATGTCTCGTTTATATCCCTGTCAATCCCGTGGAACTCCGTCCATGTGTCCCCGTCGTCCCGGCTCACCAGAATGCCCGCCCTGCGCGTGCAGTTTCTGAAATCGACAGTCCTCACCGCCCCGAGCACGTATATTGAGGCGGCGAGCGCCCCGTTGCCGATGCTTATGATTTCACCAAAGGGTATTATCGATTCGCCTTCAAAGCAATAGTTCAGCGGCTTTGGCGAGTATGTTTTCCCTCCGTCGGCGGAGCGTGCCGATACCGGAGCCAAAACCTCGGATTTATAAAAATACTCGCTTAGATATTTTTCGTCATCATATATTATTTCAGGCCTGTTGGAATATCCCGATACTATTGTCAGAAAGTCCCCGTTCCGGGCAAATCCGGAGACATTGTTCATCCTGTTGCAGCCCGGCTCGTGCCTCACGGGCGTTCCGGCATATCGGAAAAGCCTTCCCCCGTCGGCGCTTTTCCAGCAATCGACATCCCCCTGCGTCTTGCCATGGCTCGGGCGGTTGAATCCCGTCATGAATATTTCCCCTGAAGGGCTGAGCCTGAGCTGCGGCCAAAGGCAGCCGTTGTCCACTGCGACGAATCTTTCGAGTATTTTCATATTGATCCCCCTGATGTTTTTGTTGGTCCAATTATACACCACATGCGGGATTTTCGCGCAGGAAAGCGCGGTGCTTGTATCAAGGGGCGGTGCAATATATAATTAGAGAAAAACTGGACGGATTATATGAAACTTGGAATTGTTGGTCTGCCGAATGTCGGTAAAAGCACATTGTTCAACGCCCTGACGAAGGCGGGCGCGGCCGAGGCCGCAAACTATCCCTTCTGCACGATCGAGCCGAATGTCGGCATTGTTCCCGTTCCCGACAGAAGGATCGACTATCTTGCACGGATGTACAATACCCAGAAAAAAACATATGCCGTCATTGAATTCGTCGATATAGCCGGGTTGGTCGCGGGCGCTAGCAAGGGCGAGGGGCTTGGCAATAAATTCCTGTCCCACATAAGGCAGGTCGATGCGATTTGCCATGTCGTGCGATGCTTCGACGATGAGAATGTCATTCATATAGACGGCACGGTGTCCCCTGTCAAGGATGTGGAGATCATCAACCTCGAATTGATTTTTTCAGATATTGAGGCCGTTGAAAAGAAGATGGAAAGGACGCGCAAGCTGGTGAAGACCGGCGACCGTGCTTATGTCCGCGCGATGGATTTCTACGAACGTCTGAAAATTCACCTGGAGTCGGGACTGCCTGCCCGGGCCTTTGACACAGCCGAAAACGAAACCGAATTTTACAGGGATCTCTTCTTGCTGACCGCGAAGCCGGTGCTGTACATCGCCAATACTGACGAGGATTCCTTTATGAACAAAAATCCTTATGTCCGGGCCCTTGAGGAAATAGCAAAGGCCGACAACTCTGAAATAGTAAGGATATGCGCACGGCTCGAGGAAGAAATCAGCACGTTTTCAACCGATGAGAAGCATGAGTTCCTTCATGAACTCGGGGCTGATAAAACCGGGCTTGAAAAATTGATTGCAAAAAGCTATTCCCTCCTCAACCTTATAAGCTTTCTGACGGCGGGTCCAAAGGAAGTGCGCGCCTGGACGATAAGCGCCGGCACGCTCGCACCGCAGGCCGCGGGGAAAATACATACGGATTTCGAGAGGGGTTTCATACGCGCGGAGGTCATTCCGTTCAAATCGCTGGAAGAGTGCGGCGGCATGCCGGCAGCCCGTGAAAAGGGGCTCATCAAGAGCGAGGGAAAGGATTATGTCGTCCAGGACGGCGATGTGATTCTTTTTAGATTCAATGTCTAGGGGGGGTCGATGCGCACCGTCGGAATAGTTTGCGAATACAACCCGTTTCATAACGGGCACCTCAACCACATGCGAAGGGCCATGGCCCAGCCCGACGGCGAGTATGTGGTGTGCGTGCTGAGTTCGGATTTTCTTCAGCGCGGGGAGCCTGCGATTCTTCCCAAGAACCTGCGTGCCGAAACCGCGGTCCGAAACGGCGCCGACCTTGTCTTCGAACTGCCCAATGTCTTTTCATGCAGCAGCGCCGAATACTACGCCTCGTCCGCCCTGCTGATGATGGACAGGCTCGGAATAGTCGATTCATTGGTTTTCGGCTCGGAAAACCATGATATAAAGATTCTGAAGGAAATCGCAGGCATTCTTGTCGATGAACCGGATGAGTACCGCGGCTTGCTCAGGCAGAACCTGTCTTCGGGAATCTCGTTCGCCCGGGCGCGGGCGCTGGCATTGTCCGCATATTCGGGAAATCCCGCCATGAAGGATGTAATCGAAGGCTCAAACAATATCCTGGGCATAGAATATATAAAGGCCATCATAAAAAACGGGCTTCCGATCAAGCCGGTGAGCGTGCCGAGGATTGCATCGGCTTATAAAGACGAGGATATAACCGGAAAGTTTCCCAGCGCCACCGCAATCAGACGGTCCATCTTTCAAAACGGACTTGAGTCAGTGCGCGATTTCCTGCCGCCCCCCGCTTATTCAATCATGGAAAACTTCTATTCGCAGGGAATCGGCTATATCGGCGCAGAAATGCTCAAAGATGCCATTTATTATAGAATAGCTTCTCTTTCACCCGGGGAGCTTTGTGAATATCCCGGTGTGTCCGAGGGTCTGGAGAACAGGCTCAAGTCAGAATTGTCGCCTTCTTCATCGCTGGAGGACTATATAGAAAGATGCGCAACGAAGAGATATCCAAAGACAAGGATTTCCCGGACCCTGATGCACATTCTCCTGGATTTGAAAAGCGGCGAGGCGGATGCAATAAGAAAGGCAGGCCCGCTCTACGCCCGGCTTCTGGCCGCAAGCAAACGCGGAATGGACCTCGTACCGATTCTTGAAAAGAATGCCAGGATACCTGTCTTCACCTCGCTCCGGCCATTCCATGATATCGCCCGGCCATCATGGAAAAAGCTCCTTGACCGTGAAACAAAGGCCTCCGACATCTATTCCGTCGCCGCCGGCCTTCCGTCAGGCCGTGACTACACGATGAAATTCAACGTACTCTGATCCCCTGGCAATTGCTCCAAAGACCCCCGCCCTCTCCTTTTTTTGCACAAATTGTCAAACAGTTGCCTTGGGTAATTGCAAAATTTTAACGGATTCAGTAAACCGCCCGCTTTGCATGATATTTACAAAACAAGCTGTTTCAGCTGGTTTTATCAATTTTACCACAAAATATCAGTTTGCTTTGCCGCCCATTTTTCGTGAAAATTATCAAACAGTTGCCCAAGGTAACTGTTTGATGCAGCTGTTTGAAATCCGGGGGATAAAAAAACAACCGGCATGGAATGCAGGTTGTTTTATAGGCTATATGTTTATGGGTTTATTGGGTGAGTGAGCCGACGGCTTCGTCTGCCGCAGAGGCTGCGTCAGGCGCATATATGTCGGCGCCAACGCTGACCTTGAAGCTCTCGTTGACGGGTGCTCCGCCTATCATTATCGTAAATTTTTCCCTGACTCCCTTTTCCTCGGCAACTTTGACGACATTTGCCATTTCGCCCATCGTTGTCGTGAGAAGAGCTGAGCATGCGATGATCTGGGCGTCATTTTCAATTGCGGCTGTAACGAATTTCTCAGCCGGCACGTCAACCCCAAGGTCGACTACTTCCAGGCCTTTGCCCTCCATCATCATCTTTACAAGGTTTTTGCCTATGTCGTGCAGGTCGCCCTTGCAGGTTCCAAGCACTACCTTGCCTGCCGCCTTGACCCCGTCCTCAACCAACAACGGCTTAAGGATCTCGGTGCCTGCGTTCATCGCCCTTGCGGCTACAAGCACATCAGGAACATAAAGCTCATTTATTTTGAATTTCTGTCCAACGATGTTCATTCCGTGAAGCAGTCCCTCGTCAAGAATCTGCTTTGCAGATATGCCCTCGGCAACCGCCTGTTCAACCATTTCCTTGACTATTTTTGCACGGCCTTTCTGCAATGCGGCAGAAATTTCCATCAAATCAACCATTATAGTGCCTCCTAATATATATTTAAGCGTAAACCTTTTCTAAAACATTCTAACATTATTTAAGCAAAAAACAAGATGTATTTCAACTTTTTTTTTGCTATCAATCCAATTTGCCTAATTCTATACGGAAAAACTTCTTTTTGCCGCGTTTTAGCACAAGCCCGCCGTCCGCAAACATCGAGGCATCTATCATAAGCTTGAAATCATCGATTTTTTCGCCGTTCATGACAATGCCTCCGCTGAGTACGATTCTTCTTGCCTCTCCCCTTGAAGGAGCAAGTTCCGCGAATACAATGGCGTCTAGAATGTCGAATCCTTCCGAGAGCATCGACTCCTCGATCACACCCGAGGGCATGCTTGCGGACAATCCGCCTTCGCCGAACAGAGCCCTTGCCGCCTCCCTGGCCGCCGCCGCCTTCTCCTCGCCGTGCACAAGCTTCGTGACTTCAAACGCCAGAACTTCCTTGGCCCTGTTGGCTTCCTCGTCCTTCATCGCCGCAAGAGCGGCTATTTCATCAAGCGGCAGGAATGTAAGGAGCTTGAGGCATCTTTCGACATCCGCGTCGTCAATGTTCCGCCAGTACTGGAAAAAATCATACGGCGTCGTCTTTTCCTCATCTATCCAGATTGCGCCGGTTTCGGTCTTGCCCATCTTGTTCCCGTCAGAGGTGGTAAGGAGGGTGAAGGTCATTCCATATGCTTCCTTTCCCTCGACCCTTCTTATAAGGTCCGCCCCCGCAATAATATTGGACCACTGGTCGTCGCCTCCCAGCTGGAGCATGCAGCCATAATCCTGGTTCAGCTTAAGAAAGTCGTACCCCTGCATTATCATGTAATTGAACTCTATGAAGGAAAGGCCCTTTTCCAGGCGCGTCCTGAAGCAATCGGCGGTCAGCATCCTGTTGACGGAAAAATGCACGCCGATGTCCCTTAGAAAATCAATGTAATTCAGGTTGCCAAGCCAGTCGTAATTGTCAAGCATGATTGCCCTGCCATCCCCGAAATCAATGAACCTGGACATTTGCCTTTTGAAACATTGCGCATTATGGTTGATTTCTTCACGCGTGATCATTTTGCGCATGTCGGATTTCCCGGTGGGGTCGCCGACCATGGCGGTTCCGCCTCCGAGCACGGCGATCGGCCTGTGCCCCGCCTGCTGCATATGGCGCATTACGATAAGCTGCAGGAAATGCCCGATATGAAGGCTGTCCGCCGTCGGGTCGAAGCCTATGTAGAAAGTTGTCCTTTCCTTTCCGAGCAGCTCCCTGATCGGTTCCTCATGGGTCGTCTGGGCTATGAAGCCCCTTTCCTTCAAAACATCAAAAACATTCATCTTCCTCACCTCTTTGCCATTTATCCCAATTTATTCAATAAAAAAAGCCCTCCCCCGCATAAGGACGGAAAAGGACCGTGGTACCACCTTAATTCACATGCATCAGCATGTCTCATGGCCGTCTAACGCCGGCAACCGTTCCCGTCTACTCACTTCGACGGAACACTCCCGGGGGTAATTCATCCTTTCCGCACCGCCGTTCCTTTCATCAACCGGAACGTTTTCTTAATCCAACGGAAGGCCTACTGATCCCGCTCATCGCTTTATATAACAGAATACTAACATACGCCGGGCGGACAGTCAACCCGTCTTGGCCCGCATTAACTTCGCCTTGGGCCGGATGGCTTTCACCTTAAGCCGCATGACCTTCATTTGAGTCCGCGGCAATCCGCTGTCTCGCGGTAATAACCTGCCGGTTCCTATATTTCCATGATTATCGGGAGGATCATCGGGTTTCGTTTTGTTTCCTTGTACAGGAATTCCCTGAGTTTCTTTCTTATTACATTCTTTATAGCATTATAGTCCATCGCCGCAAGGTCGAGTCCATAAAGGGCTTCCGAAGTCTTGTCACGTATTGTGTTTATCAAAAGCTCGGATTCCTTGACATATACAAAACCCCTTGTAATGACATCCGGTCCCGCTATTATTTCGCCGGTTGATTTTTCGATTGTTACGACCACGGTTATCAGCCCGTCCTGCGAAAGGTGCTTCCTGTCGCGCAGCACGATGTTCCCCACGTCACCGACGCCCAGCCCGTCCACCATAAGGTAGCCGCTGGGCACGGTTCCTTTTATTGCGGCGCTGTATTCATCTATTTCCAGCACCTTCCCGTTTTCCATTATAAAAATATCCTTGTCAGCCATCCCTACGGATTTTGCCAGGTCCGAATGTCTTTTAAGGTGCCGGAATTCCCCGTGCACGGGCATGAACAACCCGGGTTTCGCCAGGCTGTGTATAAGCTTGAGTTCTTCCTTGCACGCATGTCCGGAACTATGTATATCATGCAGGGCCTCATAAATCACATCCCCGCCCTTTTTCAGTATTCCGTTTATAAGCTTGTTTATGGGCTTTTCATTGCCGGGAATCGCAGAAGCCGATATTATGACCAGGTCGCCTTTGGAAATCTCAGCCTTCCTGTGGGTTTCCAATGCCATCCGGCGCAAGGCGGACATTGGCTCGCCCTGGGAGCCCGTTGCGATGAAAACCAGCTTATCCGGGCTGTATCCATCCATTTCCTCTGGTTCTATCAATGTTCCGGGCGGAATGGTCAGGTACCCGAGTTCCAATGATTTCCTCATCACATTGTGCATGCTTCTGCCGAATACGATGATTTTCTTGTTGAATTTGATAGCTGCGTTGACAACCTGCTGCACCCTGTGGACATTCGAAGCGAATGTTGCGACTATTATCCTGCCGGACGCCTTTGCGAAAATCGCCTCGAATGATTCCCCGACGACTCTTTCGCTGATTGTGAATCCTTCTTTTTCAACATTCGTGCTGTCGGCCATCAGAAGCCGGATTCCTTCTTCCCCGAGCTCCGCTATGCGCTGCAGATTCATCGGTTCGCCGGCGACCGGCGTATAGTCAATCTTGAAATCAGACGTGTGCAGGACCGTTCCGACCGGAGTCCGTATCGCCAGGGCCATTGAATCGGCTATGCTGTGGTTTGAATTTATGAATTCGACGCTGAACACCCCGAGCTTTATTATGTCGCCCGACTTTTTGACATTGAGCTTTGCGGATTCAATCAGGCCGTGTTCCTCAAGCTTGTATTCAAGGAGCCCCAGCGTGAGGGCCGATCCATAGACCGGTATATTGATTTGCTTGAGCAAATAGGGCACGGCGCCGATATGATCCTCATGCCCATGCGTAAGCACCAGTCCCCTGACCTTGTGCATGTTTTCAACCAGGTATGTGAAATCAGGGATAACTATATCGATTCCGAGCATCTCGTCCTCCGGGAAAATTATCCCGCAATCAACCACAATGATATCCCCGCCGTATTCAAATACCGTAATGTTCTTTCCGATTTCCTGTATACCGCCCAGGGGTATGACCCTGAGTACATTCTTTTTCTTTACCACCATAACTCCTAATTTATATAATTATAATACAAAGGCAGCTCCATGTTTTCGGCTATAACCTCGTATTTTCCCTCGCAGTCCGTAATGTACATCGTTCCAGTCGAAGCCCCGAAATCAAAATTCGTCAGGAATGCCATCTTCCCGTCGCCATAATCCCATGCATAATGCACTCCCTCGGCAATCAGGGTCAGGTCGCTGCTTTTCGTTATGTCCTTGACAAAAACGTTTCCCATCCCAAGGCTTGTTTCCTTGAAGAAGTAAATCTTCTCATCGCCTTCCATGATCCCGAACGTCACTACACCAAGCTTGTCGACGTATTTCTTTTCATTTGACGGATTGATGTAAAATAAATCGTCTCCCTGCTTATAAGCCGTATATTTGCCGCTTTTTGATACGTAGAACTCCTTTACGAATTCATCATATTGATATTTCTCAAACGCCCCTGCATCTCCGAATACAATCTTGGTAAGCCTTCCGCCTTCCTCGGGAACATAATAATCCAGTCCGAACATCGTGCTGTAATCCTCAGCGAACTGTATATTGGATACATCGGTGGCATTTATAAGGATTTTCTCTCCTTCCGGCGTCATCATGCAGACGTCGGCCACATTTATTACATCATTGTAATCCTTCATATAAAGACCAAGATCCACAAAACCAGGGCCGAACATCCTGGCAATGGCCGTTGTGCCAAGGCCCCATGCGTCCGTCGTTATCATTTCCTTTGAAAGCGTGTTCAGGTCTATCCTTGCGACATCGCCCACGAAGACCTCGTTTTTGTAATTTTCTATTATCAGGGCAGCGTCCATCGATTCGTCACAGAAGACCTGCAGCACGTCCTCTCCCAGAAGGGCCGGCGTTCCGCCTGAATACAAGTACAAGTCCGCCAGCTCACCATACTTCATTCGTTTCCCGTATACAAGCTTCGATGCGTCGTAGTTCGTGTAGGGCCAGTTCACCCTGAAGGTCCCCTTTGGAAGATATTCGCCGTAGAAAAACATATGGTCGTCAACGAAAACGGCATTCCCGTCCCTGTTTATGAACAAGGAGCTGGTATCAGTCGCCGCATCATAGAATTTCGTGTATATAATACTCCTGCCGTCGCCGGAAATAGTGAACCAGGAAGGCTCGACCCCCTTTTCAACAAGTTTCCTGCCATCCTTGAAATTATATTTGTACAGGTCATACCTTACGTTCTCGTAGCCGCTGCCGCCCTCGACATTGTAAAGCGTCTTGAGATATACCACTGTATCGCTGTCGTCGGCTATTGCAAAGAAAATTCCGGTGTCCTCGTCAATCAGCTTCTTCCTGTTGTCATGGTATACGCAGAAATCGCCGATGGCACCGTCGTCCTCAAGCACAATGTTTTCATAGAAGTAGACATAATCCCCGCCCTCGCTTATGAAAACGGCGGACATCGCATCATTGTTTGACCTTGATTCTGGATCCATGAACATTGTGGAACTCAGCAGGACCGCATCCCTGCCCTGAACCTTTATATACAGATTGTTGCCCGTGATATAGTAAAAAGGCTCGTCATATGTTACTTCGCCTGAATATTGCACATCCTTGTCGGACATAAGCGCTATTATCGCTATGGAAACCAGCAGGAATATCCCGATGTAAAACCATGATTTCTTCAGAAATTCCCCAAAGTTGAACCTAGCCTTCTGTTCTTCCATTGTCATCTTCCTTCCTTTATGCAAACCTGTCCATGGGGTTCTGCCTGTGGCATTCCTCGATCACCCTTATCTGCTTTTCAACCTGTCCGGCGGTCACCGTCAGCTCCTTGCCTTCAGTAATATGTCCGTGAAGCATATCGTAGTATTTGCCGGTCATATCGGCGAAAGTTCCGAATTTTTCCGCTTCGAACGTCCATTCCTCCTCGTGCCATTTGAGCGTCTCGAAGCAATACGCCGGCTCTCCCATCTCGTCCTCAAGCGGTTCCTTCATAAGTTTCTGCGGCTGGCATTCGTCAAGCCTGAAATACTTGTAATTGATTTTCTCCGCTGTTGCCGAAAGGCCTCCCCTGGAACCTTGTATGTTGTACAGGAATGGGTTGTAAGCCTTGCATGAGGATATCTCAAGGTCTATCACCGGCTTGCCCGGACCCCAAAGAATCAACTTCACATAGTCCTCCGCATCGCCGAAGGTATTCACCCTGTTCATGAAGCATTTCACTTGCGGAACCCCTTCACCGTAAAGCTGGAGCGCCTGGTCCACCGGATGCGGCCCCGTGTTAAGCAGATTGCCCCCGTTGAAGGCCTGTACCGTCTGCCAGTCCCAGCGTCTTGAGAAACCGTTGAAAGATATGCTGACCTGGATTATTTCCCCCAGTACGCCCGAATCGATTATTCTTCTGATCTCGGTAAAATATGCCGCGAACCTGGACTGCTGGAACACATAGAAACCCACATTGTTCTCTTTCGCAGTCTCGATCAGCATCCGGACATCGGCAGACTTTGAAGCGACCGGCTTGTCGCACAGGACGCAAAACCCATGTTCGAGCAAATCCTTGGTTATTTCAACATGCAGGTGGCTCGGGGTCGCATTGATTACAAGATCGATGTCGTCCCTGCCGAGCATCTCCCTGTAGTCTTTATATACATCGATGTTTTTCCCATAGCGGACAGCCGCTTTCTGCCTTCTCGATTCAATCGGATCGACTATGGCCGCCGTTTCGAACTTATCCGGGGCCTTAAGCATGGCAGCCCCATGGATTTTCCATCCGCTGCGTCCCTGGCCAAGGATTGCGACCTTAAGTTTTTTCATGATAATACCTCGCATGTATAAAAAATTCTTTAATCAATATACATTAAGCCGATGAAAATATCAATCCGCCCCGGTCAGGGAACGGTCCGATATCAATGCATAATATTATAAATCATACGTGAAAGAAAATAACCGGCTCCATTGTTTATTAATAAAAAGTTTACAATCGACGTCCCTGGCAGCAAAGCCCATATGGGCGCACCCAAATGAATGGCTTAGGCCGGACAGACGGTTTTTCAATATTTTGTATTGTTCTTCATCTCACGGCCCCAGGCGGTGTTCGCAACAGTCTTGTCCTCATCAGGAAGGTGCGAGTGGTTGTTGAAAAATTCAAGCGAGAACACGCCTGCGGCATACTTGATTTTTGTAACGGATGAGTTTTCATACCAGGCGATATGCCTGAGAGCGTCAAGCGGAAGCCCCAGCACATGGGCCACCATTACCTTGATCACGGTGCCGTGGGAAAATACCGCTATGCTGTCGCAGCCTTTTGATTCACTGACTATTTCCATAAGCGCATCGATGCTTCTTTTTGCAAGTTCATCGACGCTTTCCCCGTTTGGCAGCCGGGCCAGGGCGGGGCCTTCCCTCCAGAGCCTGTTTGCCTCCGGCCACCTTTCAATGATTTCCTCCCACGCGACGCCTTCCCAGTCCCCTCCGTCGATTTCATTCAGCGCGGCCATTTTTATAAATGTGCCGGCTTTTCCGGGCAAGGCGTATGATGCCGTCTCATTGGTTCTTTTCAATGTGCTCGTATATATCTTGTCAAGTTCAATATCATTGAAGAAAGAACCAAGAAGCCAGGCCTGGCGCCTTCCTTTTTCTGAAAGAGGAAGATCCGTAATCCCGTTGAATCTTCCGCTGATATTTCCCTCTGATTCCGCATGCCTTACCAAATATATGTCCATATTGCATTTATTCTCCATTAAGTTCAAGGCACCCGGTCAGCCGGCCAATGCATTGCATCCCGTTTTCCTTCAGGTAGCATTCTATGCCATCGGCAACCTCAATGCAAGCGCGCGGATTGTTGAAATTCCAGGTTCCGACCATTACCGCGGATGCGCCCGCTATAATAAACTGCAACGCATCCTCAGCGCTCGTTATCCCCCCCATGCCTATTATGGGTATGCCGACAGCCTTGTAAACCTCATGAACCATCCTGACCGCGACAGGCCTTATGGCGGGACCGGAGAGCCCTCCGGTATTGTTATACAGCAGCGGTCTTCTTGTATTGACATCTATCACCATCCCGGTGATTGTGTTTATAAGGGAAACAGCGTCCGCCCCCCCGGCCTCGGCGGCCATGGCTGTCGATGAAATGTCCGAAACATTCGGGGTAAGCTTGACAACGACCGGTTTTTTCGTCGCTTTCCTTACGGCTAAGGTTACTTCCGCCACTCCGGCGGGGGTTGATCCGAATGATATGCAGCCCTGCCTTACATTGGGGCAGGATACGTTAACCTCGATCATATCAATATCAGCTTCATCGAGCCTTTCGGCCATTTGAATATAGTCAGCCACTGAATTACCGGCTATATTCGCCATTATTTTCAAGGAATACTTGCGCAGCCAAGGTATTTCATCCCTGATGAAGGCTTCCACGCCCGGATTCTGCAGACCCACGCTGTTGAGCATCCCCGCCGGCGTTTCGGCTATCCTTGGAGTCCTGTTTCCCGCACGTGGCTCCAGGGTCAGGCCCTTTACGGAAATCCCCCCAAGTTTGTTCAGGTCCACATACTCCCCGTAT
Source organism: Clostridia bacterium (assembly GCA_016935835.1). Classification (GTDB taxonomy): domain Bacteria; phylum Bacillota; class Clostridia; order DUPQ01; family DUPQ01; genus JAFGQE01. The sequence goes on from JAFGQE010000069.1 coordinate 21,600, forward strand.
TCCCTGCCAAAACCATAGGTTCCGCTGGCCGCGATCACAGGGTTCGCCAATCTGACCCCTGCTATGCTCACTCCTGTATTTACATGCATGTCATTCCACCTCCGGGAATACTTCGAATCCGTCGAAAACAGGCCCGTCCTTGCAGACCGTTTTCCTGAGCGTGCCGTCCTTTGTCTTCACCTCGCACGAGCATACCAGGCAGGCGCCTATCCCGCATCCCATGCGTTCTTCCATGGATACCTGGCATCTTCCGCCCGCCCGGCGGACAAGTCCGGCCGCTCTTTCGGCCATTTGCACCGGACCGCATATATATACCATGTCATATTTGCCGGGGGCGTTGTTTTTTTCAAAGACTTCCGTTATGAATCCCCTGTGTCCCGCCGACCCGTCGTCAGTTGACAAATACACATTGCATCCGCCTTCCTCGATTCCCCTGCAGGGCATCACAGCATCCGAGCACCTGTATCCCATAAAGACGTCGATTTCTATATCTCCTGATCTTTTCACCAGAAAATTCAACGGATAAATCCCGATCCCGCCTCCGACGACCGCGATTCTCCTGTAAGATTCATTGAACTCAAACCCATTGCCGAGGGGACCCATGACATCCAGCATATCCCCCGGCCTGAAACCCGACAGCAGGCGCGTTCCCTCGCCCCTGACTTCAAACGCTATGTCGAATGTTCCCCCGGAAGCATCCGCATCCATAATGCTGATAGGCCGCCTGAGCAGCAGTTTGTTGTCCCGGGAGCACAAAACATTGACGAACTGCCCCGGCCTCGCAAGCGAAGCTATCCGTTTTTCCTCAATTCTCATCAAAAAGCTGTTCTTGCATAAATTTTCCATTGAAACAACCCTGGCATTTTCATTCATTTCAAATCCCTCTTAAGTTTGTGCAGTTCGATCGCCTCCATGTCCGCCATCCTGACATCATTGGCAAGGCACTCGACGAAAGCCCTGGCCGTGTCAAGGCAGGTAAGGCACGGGATAGTCGTCTCAACCGCCTTCCGCCTGATCCGAAAACCATCCGTCAGCGGTTTTCTTCCTTTCGTAGGAGTATTTATGACGGCGCACAGGGAATCCGATTCCATCAGGTCCAGCACATTGCCCTTGCCCTCCCCGATCTTCCGGACCACATTGGTGGCTATGCCCCGCCTGTTCAGCGCCGCGGCGGTCTTCGCCGTTCCATAAAGCTTGTATCCCATTTTCTCGAGCTTCTCCGCAATCGGAACTATCTCCACCCTGTCCGTATGCCTGACAGTCAGCAGGACGGCCTTCCTGTCCCTGTGTATAACCATTCCCGAGGCAAGCAAACCCTTGAATATCGCATCATTTAGATTTTGCGATATGCCAAGGACCTCGCCGGTTGATTTCATCTCCGGTCCCAGCGTTGCGTCAAGGTCCGGCAGTTTGTCGAATGAGAACACCGGCACCTTCACTGCATAATAATCCCCGTCCGGATACAGCCCGGTTCCATAACCGAAGTCCGAAAGCCTCCCGCCCATCGCCATATGGGCGGCCATCCTTATCATCGGGATCCCCGTCACCTTGCTGATGTATGGAACAGTCCTGCTCGACCGGGGGTTGACCTCGATTACATAGACCCTTTCGTTGTGAACCACATACTGGATGTTTACGGTCCCGATTATTTTCAGGGCTGCGGCCAGTCTTCGCGTATACCCGACTATCTCATCCTTTATTTTTTGACTGAGCGTCACCGGCGGATAAATGGAGATGCTGTCCCCGGAGTGCACGCCCGCCCGCTCCAAATGTTCCATGATTCCGGGTATCAGGATATCGTGCCCGTCGCATATCGCATCAACCTCAACTTCCCGTCCCATCATGTATTTATCGACAAGGATGGGATGCTCCTGCCTGTCCATGTGTATGATCTTCATATATTCAAGGATGTCTTCGTCGCTGTAAGCTATCTCCATGCCCTTGCCGCCCAGCACGTATGAAGGCCTTACCAAAACCGGATATATCAGCTCATTGGCCGCGGCGACCGCTTCCTCCGCCGAATTCACGCTTTTGGCCTCAGGCCTTGGTATGCCAGCTTTTTCAAGCACTTTCTCGAATTTCGCCCTGTCCTCGGCGGCATCCATTGATTCGGGCGAGGTTCCCATGATCGGAACCCCCATTCCGGCCAGCGCATCGGTTAGTTTGATGGCCGTCTGCCCCCCGAACTGAACGATTGCGCCGTCGGGTTTCTCGGTATCGACGATATTTGCGACATCCTCCTCTGTCAGCGGCTCGAAGTAAAGCCTGTCGGCCGTGTCAAAGTCCGTGCTGACGGTCTCCGGGTTGCTGTTCACTATAACCGCCTCATATCCCATTTCCTTAAGGGCCCAGACGCAGTGGACGCTGCAGTAATCGAACTCGATTCCCTGCCCTATCCGTATGGGGCCCGAGCCCACGACAAGTATTTTCTTTCTGCCGCCTGGCCTTGATTCGTTCTCCTCGTCATATGTGGAGTAATAATACGGGGTCGCGGCTTCGAATTCCGCCGCGCAGGTGTCGACCATGCGAAATGCCGCGCATATGCCCTGCTCCATGCGTCTCTCCCTGACCGTGGCAGGGGTTGAACCTGTGAACGACGCTATCGCACGGTCCGCAAAGCCCATGCGCTTCAGGTCCTGCATTTCCCCGGCCGAGATATCGTGAAGCTTCATTCCCTTTAGTTTTTCTTCCCTGTCGACTATATTCCTTATCTTCTCGAGAAAGAATCTGTCGACCCTGGTCTTTTCGAATATGGCATCCACCGCCATTCCTTTTCTGATCGCACCCGCCAGGACGAAAAGGCGCATGTCCTCCACCGTGCCCAGGGCCTTTTCAATCTCCTCCGCGGACATGGCGGATACGATCGGCAGGTCGAACGAATACATGTCCAGTTCCAGCGAACGCACGGCCTTTAAAAGCGCCGCCTCAAGGCTGTTGCCTATCGCCATAACCTCGCCCGTCGCCTTCATCTGCGTACCCAGCGTCCTTTTGGCGTGAACGAATTTGTCAAACGGCCACTTCGGTATTTTCACAACCACATAATCAAGGGCCGGCTCAAAGCATGCGAACGTCTTTCCCGTGACCGAATTCCTTATTTCATCCAGCCCGTAGCCAATCGCTATCTTTGTAGCGACTTTCGCAATGGGATAGCCCGTGGCCTTGGAAGCCAGCGCCGAGGAACGGCTTACCCTTGGGTTGACCTCGATGACCGCATATTCGAAGCTGTCAGGATTCAATGCGAACTGGACGTTGCACCCGCCCTCGATTCCAAGCTCGGATATTATATCGAGCGCCGCCGTCCTCAGCATCTGGTATTCCCTGTCCGATAATGTCTGGGAAGGCGCGACCACCACGCTGTCACCCGTGTGCACCCCGACGGGATCTATGTTTTCCATATTGCATACGGACAATACGTTGCCCTTGCCGTCGCGCATGACCTCATATTCGATTTCCTTCCAGCCCGATATGCATTTCTCGACCAATATCTGGGTCGTCCTGCTGTATCTCAGGCCTTTTGCAGCTATGTCGGCCAGACCGGCATCATCGTATGCAATCCCTCCCCCGGTCCCCCCCATTGTGTATGCGGGGCGCACTATGACGGGATATTCCTTTTCATTGGCGAATTCCAGGGCGTCCTTGAGCGTTTCCACCACCCGGCTCGCTATCACGGGCTGGCCTATCCTGTTCATCGCATCCTTGAATTCCTGCCTGTCCTCCGCCATTTTTATAGCCTTTACAGCCGTTCCAAGCAGCCTTACCCCCATCTGGTCCAGATAGCCGCTTTCGGCGGCCTCCATGGCCAGGTTCAGTCCCGTCTGCCCCCCGAGCGTCGGCAGGATGCTGTCGGGTCTCTCGGCTTCGATGACTTTTTTAAGCATCGCAAGGTTAAGCGGTTCTATATATACTTTGTCGGCGATGTCCGTATCGGTCATTATTGTGGCCGGGTTGCTGTTGAGAAGGACGGTTTCGATTCCCTCTTCCCTCAGCGCCCGGCAGGCCTGTGTCCCCGCGTAGTCAAACTCCGCGGCCTGTCCTATGATTATGGGACCCGATCCAATGACCAGCACTTTCCTTATGTCGTTTCTCTTAGGCATCTTGTTTTTCCTTTAATTTATAATCATTCATCATTTCCGTGAATTCATCGAACAGATATGCGGTGTCGCCCGGCCCGGGCGAAGCCTCTGGATGAAACTGCACCGAAAACATCGGAATTCCCATGTACCTGATCCCTTCCACGGTCATATCGTTCATGTTCACATGCGTTATGCATGCCGTCCCGGCTCCAAGCGAATCTGCCAGCACCGTATATCCGTGATTCTGGCTCGTGATGTACGTCCTGTCCCTGGCGACGTCCTTAACGGGATGATTGCATCCCCTGTGGCCGTACCTGAGTTTCCCGGTATCCCCTCCCATGGCCAGGGCAGCCAGCTGATGGCCCAGGCAAATGGCGAATATCGGAATCCTTCCAGCCATTTTCCTGATATTTTCAATCTCAACGCGGCAATCCTTTGGATCCCCAGGTCCGTTTGAAAGCATCACACCGTCGAACTTTCCGCCCAGCAATTCATCGGCGCTTGTATCCGCCGGGAAAACGGTGACTTTTATGCCTCTTTTCAGAAGCGACCTGACTATATTTCTCTTTACGCCGTAATCCAGTACCGCCGCATGGAGTCCGCACGCCCCCGTTTCAGGGACATGCTCAACGGGACGGGACAAGGTGACTTCATCCACGGGGTTGCAAAGTGTGAAGCCAGCCGCCATCCTTGCCGCGGCCTCATCCGAAAAACCTTCAGGAACAATGACCCCCTTCATCGTTCCCTTTTCCCTCAGTATCTTCGTAAGCTTCCTTGTATCTATTCCGTATAATCCGGGGATCCCCTGTTTTGCGAGATATTCGCCGAGAGTCCCCGCGCTTCTGAAATTGCTTGGTTTTTCGCAGCGTTCCCTTGTTATGAATCCCCTGACAAAAGATTTATGCGATTCAAAATCGTCTTTGTTTATGCCATAATTCCCGATCAGCGGATAAGTCATCGCGACTATCTGCCCGCAATACGAGGGATCCGTGAGAATCTCCTGATATCCCGTCATTCCCGTATTGAAGACAACCTCGCCTATGGCGATGCCATCGCCCCCATAGGATTCGCCCGCGAAACGGGTTTTGTCCTCCAGTATCAATACAGCCTTCAAGTCATTCTCCTTTAATATTTTCTTTACCGATTGCCGCGGACAATGCGTTCTTCATATGAATCGCCTCATCCCTCGCCGCCTCCGCGAACCGTTCATGCGAAAAGATTCCCTTCAGTCTGTCCGATTCCCATGCGCACATTATTCCCCTGGATGAATTCACAACCGCCCCGTTGCCGTTTTCGTCGAATCCATTCGCAACATCCGCCGCGCCGCCTCCCTGGGTTCCGTACCCGGGCACCAGCAGGAACGATGCGGGCATCGCATTCCTGAGCCTTTTCAATTCGTCCGGATAGGTCGCCCCGGCAACAGCCCCGACGGAATTGTAGCCGTGCGACCCCACAAGACCGTCGCCCCAGCCGTTCACCATTTCCGCCATCTTTTCAAACACTGTCATTCCATCGCTGAGTTTCAAATCCTGGATCTCATGCGAGGACGGGTTGCTTGTCTTTACAAGTATGAATATGCCTTTTCCATAACACTTGCATGCATCAATGAAGGGCCTGACGCCGTCGCTGCCAAGATATGCGTTGACCGTAAGCGCATCCGCCGCAAAATGCCCGTCGGAGAGATACGCCCCGGCATAGGCCGCAGCCGTGCTTCCGATGTCGTTTCTCTTGGCATCCAGGATCACAACCATGCCCCTGCCCTTTGCATATGCCATGCTTTTCTGAAGCACGGCGATTCCCGCCGGACCGAGCAATTCATAATATGCGGACTGGAATTTTACCACCGGAATTATATCCGAAAGGATGTCAATGAGCCTTTCATTGAATAAAAGCACCGAATCAGCATCATTCCCGGCCTTTTCCCGTATAGAATCAGGAATATATTCAACCCTGGGGTCAAGCCCCAGCGCGGTCGGGTTTCCCGATTTCTCTATCTTTTCATATATAAGGTCTGCAAATATCATTTGTCCCTCCGGTATGCCGTCCCGCCGTTCACAATGGTCATCAATATTCTGCCGTGGAGTTGTTTTCCATTGAAGGGGGTATTCCTTCCCTTTGAAAGGAATTTCGACGAATCAACCGTGATTGCAGCCGACAAGTCCGCAATAGTCAGATCGGCCGGCGCCCCCGGGCGTAATCCGCCTGTGTATCTGTTCAGGAACCTTGCCGGAAGCCGGCTCATCAGGTCGACCAGCCTCCCCAGGGAAATCGCTCCTGTCATTACAAGATTTGTGTATGCCGCTGAGAAAGCGGTCTCGAAACCCGATATGCCGTTGGCGGCGAACTGGAACTCGACATTCTTTTCATCCTCATGATGCGGCGCATGGTCCGTCGCTATGAAGTCCACCGTGCCGTCCCTCAATGCCTCTATGACGGCCAGCCGGTCCTTTTCGTTTCTCAGCGGCGGGTTCACCTTAGCATACGGGTTGAAGCCCTCGCATTCATCCTCCGTCAGGCTGAAATAATGGGGACAGGTCTCGCATGTGACCCTGACGCCCCTTGCCTTGGCCGCCCTTATAATTCCGGCCGATCCCCCGGTGCTTATGTGTGCGATATGCACCGGCACCCCCGTGCATTCACTCAGCAGCACGTCCCTTGCAACCTGAATTTCCTCAGCCGCAGCCGGTATCCCCTTGAGCCCCAGCGACGTGGAGACAAATCCATCGTTCATCGCCCCGCCTTCAGAAAGGCTCATTTCCTCGCAGTGGGATATCACGGGAAGGCCGAATCCGGATGCATACTCCAGCGCCTTCTTCATTATATCCGCGCTTTCAACCGGTTTTCCGTCATCGGACACCGCGACCGCGCCCGCCTGCTTCATGAATCCCATCTCCGCAAGCCGGGTCCCTTCGGAACCCTTTGTGATGCTTCCTATGGGATATACTTTTACGCATCCCTTTTCGGACGCCCTGTCCAGGATAAGCCTGATGACCGAGTCGTTGTCAGCCACGGGATTAGTATTTGGCATGCACGCCACCGAGGTGAATCCCCCGGCTGCCGCAGCTTTTGTTCCCGACTCAATGTCCTCTTTGTATTCGTAGCCGGGTTCCCTGAGATGGCAATGCGCGTCGAAGAAGCCCGGGAAAACATGCAGTCCCCCGGCGTCAACCTCTTCCATGCCAATGGAGTCAATCGACGGGGCGACTTCCTTGATCACCACGCCCTCGATCAATATATCGTATATGCCGTCGAGTCCGTTGGCCGGATCCACGACATGACCTGATTTAATCAACATTCCCATATCTTCCTCCCCTGGTGAATACATAAAGCAGGGCCATCCTCACGGCGACCCCGTTCATCACCTGTTCGTTTATGACGCTCCTGTCCCCGTCTACTATCGCACTGGTAAGCTCCGTCCCCCTGTTTACAGGGCCTGGATGCATAAGAAGCACGTCCTTCTTCGCCAGCGCAAGCCTTTCCTCTCCAATGCCATGGAACCTTGCATATTCGCGTATACCCGGGATCATCGCGCCCTGCTGCCGCTCGCTCTGGATCCGAAGGCCCATCACGACATCGGCTCCTTCCACCGCTTCATCGACTCCCCGGGCGACTATTGCGCCGGTTCTCTCTATTCCCGGCGGCATCAGCGTCGGCGGGGCGGCAAGGTATACCTTCGCACCAAGTTTTGTAAGCGCATAAATATTGCTCCTTGCGACGCGGCTGTGCCGGATGTCCCCGGCTATGGCGACCTTCAGGCCTTCGAACCCGCCTTTTTTCTCATAAATCGTATATGCGTCGAGAAGCGCCTGGGTCGGATGCTCGTTCATGCCGTCGCCCGCGTTTATCACCGCCGCCTTCACATTGTCAGCCAGCAGTTTCGGCGCCCCCGAGCATGAATGCCTGATTATTATTATGTCGGTGCCCATCATGTCCAGGGTTCTTCCCGTGTCGATCAGCGTCTCGCCCTTTGCAACGCTGCTGGTCGATACGGATATGTTCGCTGCTGTCCCCCCCATGTATTTCGCGGCCAGTTCGAAACTCATCCTGGTCCTGGTGCTGTTCTCATAGAACAGCGTGATGATGCTCTTGCCCTGCAGATGGGGTGATTTTTTATTGGGCGCCTGCACCAGCACCTTCATCCCCGAGGCGATCTCGAGGATATATTGTATTTGTTCGGCGTCGAGCTGCTTGATCCCCAGCAAGTCCTTGCCGAAATGCATCTGCTTCAATTCCCTGGGAATCATTCTTCATCTCTCCTTACTATATATACGCCTTCCTCCGCGTCAAACTCCGTCACCTTGACCTCAATGAACTCCTGCTTTGAAGTCGGCACGTTCTTGCCTACATAATCCGCCCTGATGGGAAGCTCCCTGTGGCCGCGGTCGATGAGAATCGCAAGCTGTATGCTCGACGGCCTTCCTATGTCCATGACGGCGTCTATCGCCGCCCTTACCGTCCTCCCTGTGTAAAGGACGTCGTCCACCAGCACTATGTCCCTGCCGTTGACAGAAAAAGGTATGTCCGTGCCGTTGACCACCGGATGCTCGTTCAGAAAGCTCAGGTCGTCCCGGTAGAAGGTTATGTCGAGCACTCCTGTTTCGGGCGTCCGGCCCTCCACCTCTCCTATCTTTTCCGCGATTCTGCGCGATAAGGGAACCCCCCTCCTTTGGATCCCGATAAGGGCAAGGTTCCCTATGCCTTTGTTTTTTTCGATTATTTCGTGACTGATGCGGGTCAGGGCCCTTCTTATGGCCGCGCCGTCCATTATCTCCGACTGTTGTTTCAAAAAAAGCACCTCCAATTCTTTCATCGGCAAGCGCTTTGACGGAATGCGTGTACGGACAGTCCTTGTCCTTCCCCGGGATGTTCCCAATAAAAAACCTGCGCCTTTGCGCAGGAAGAAACACCGTCGGTATCCATGCATTTCTTCCTTACAAGCCTCACCGGACTAATTTAAAGGAATTCTTGAAATGATGATACCATATCGCGCAACAGTGTTCAAGAAAAAATTTATGCAATCCTGCAGCCCTTTGGTTAATTCCCGGGTTTAATCCCAGGGCGGACCCCGCACGGGGCCATGCCGTCGGGATTACTCCCGGATGCTTTTCAGGACTGCATTACAGGGATGGCTATCACCTCATATTCATCAAGCCGGGACAACCGGAACCGCGCCTCCTTGTCCTTGAGGGAGACATCCTCAAGCGTTCCTCCCCTCGCAGCCTCAATTGAAAGGGGCTCGTGTCCAAGGCTAAGCCTTATTTCCAGATCGTACAGAGGAACCGTTCTTTCAACAGGCCTTGTCATCGCACCAGTAAGATTAATCATATGAAGGACATACAGCCCGTCCCTGCGCCGGAGCACCATTTCGACAAGCCCCGGGCAATCGCACCTGACGACAGGGTCGCTGAATCTTTCCACTATGTTTTTGATAATCCGCGCATAGTCGGCATGGGACCTGTCAGCATAGCACACTCCGAAGGCACCGGTTATATAGACGCTGTGCCCCTTGCCGTATTCATTGAGTATTATGCCGGGAAATCCTTTGGTTGGAAGCGGCGCATAGACGCCCGGCATCGGATCCAGCGACGTTGATACTGTTTTCGCTCCTTCGGACACAACGCATTCCATTGATAACAATGGATTGGGCAGAAGTTTTGCCCAAAGTCCCTCGAAAAGCCAGGGGCAATCCCCCGTCAGTTGGTAGGCGGTGCCATTGTGCGGATAGCAAACGGTTTTTTCAACGGATTCTATTCCCATTATTCCGGCAAGCGCCGGTTTTTCCAGCCTTTTGCCCTGTCCGTCATAGAACCCGGTGTCGAAGGTCGCGCATATGCTGCCGCCGTTTCTTACATATTCAGCCAGGGCCCTGGCCGTCCCCGGGTCCATGCAGGCGCAGTCCGGGAGTATGACAAGCCCGTACCGTGACAGTCCGCCGGCCGCCGCCGCCTCGTCGATGATGTCGAACTGAATGTGCGCCCGTGTGAGGATATCGTAGAAACCCATCAGCTCGGCATAATGGTCCCCGAGGTTTTTGCCATCGGCCGCCCTGCCATCGGTGAAATCGCTTTGCTCCACGCTTGCGGAATAGTTGTTGGCGGTGTCCTGCGACCACATGAGCGCCACTTTCGCATATGTTTTTGACTTTCTGAACAGATGGGAATTGGCATTTACGAAGCCGTTGAACAAAACCGAGGCGCGCGCCCCGGGGGAATCCTTGAAGCGCGATGCCGAACCGCTCATGCCGTACCATACATTGGACCCGTTGGCACAGGCCTGCGCATGCAGCAGCGTGGTCTCAGCGCCGCCATGCATATAATATGCAAGGCTTGATTGGTTTCCAAGGACGAATGTCACGGTCGGCTTGTCCCCTGCGATCGTCTCGATATGCTTTGCCTTCGAGCCGACCGACCAAAGCGACGTCGCATGGTCCGCGCGAACGAAACCGCCCTCCGCGCCTATCATGTCGACATAAGGCTCCACCTTCCTGCTGTTGCTCCCTGTTATATCGGCCCGCAGGGCGGAATTGTTCATGTAAAGGAGTATCCCAGGATTGGCTTCCTTGACGATAGCATTGGTTTTCCTTATGAATTCGGTTACCGAATCAACGCGCATCGCCTGCCGTTCCATCCTGGTGCCTTTTTCAATCGATTTCCCGAAGCGCTTAACAAAAAGCTCCCGGCAGGTTTCACAGAAACATCCGTCTTCCCTCATCACGGGCCCGTCGAGGAAAATGCCATCGACGGGATGCCTGCAGAGATTCCTTATGTTCGAGGCGAAATCATCAAACCAGCCTCCGTTTACGCAGTTCAGATAATATATGGAATAAGCCGGCATGGGACTGCCGTCGCTTTTTCGCTGCATCCAGTCCGGGTGCCGGTCAACGATTTCCTGTGTAAGGCAATGCGTGTTGTAATATATTATTTCCCTTATTCCGTGCCCAGCGGCTTCTTTCAGATACGCGTCAAGCCTCGTGCCGTGCCGGGCTTCATCATAATACGCCATATGCCCCCTGCCGGTCAGATGAAGCAGCTGCTCCGTGTTGAAGCCCGACTTCGCAACGTATTCGTTGAGGGTCCAGCTGTCGTCATCCTCGAATTTGCACTGCACCGCCGAAATCAAAAGCGGCGCATTCTTCCACCATTCCATATCCCGCCCCCTTTTATAAAAATCCCGGGTTTTACCGGAATCAAACTTTTGTGCGCCCTGACCGAAGGCCAGGCTTCATTATTCAGCCAACCACTTCATGGAGATGAAAAACCGCTGGCTTCAAGCCAGCGCCCCATGCCGTCATCAATGGAATTCCGCGAGCGCCCCGACCATTGCGGCGACATTTTCGACGGGCGTGTCCGCCTGGATGTTATGTATCGTGTTGAATACAAAGCCGCCGTCCTTTGCGAATATAGAGCACCTTTCAAGCACTTCCTCCCTGACCTGCGAAGGCGTTCCAAAAGGAAGCGTCTTCTGTGTGTCAACCCCGCCGCCCCAGAAAACAAGGTCCTTTCCATACTTTTTCTTAAGGCCAGCCGGGTCCATTCCGGCCGCCGAGCATTGAACGGGGTTTATGATATCGAATCCCGCCCTGATCATATTGTCAAGAAGCGGCTCCACCGCACCGCATGAGTGCTTGAAAGTCTTCCATCCCGTGTTTAAATGTATCCAGTCGTTCATTTTTTTGTAATACGGCGCATACAGCGAATCAAACGTTTCCTTGCTGCAAAACTGGGATGCCTGCGTTCCAAAATCCGTTCCGCAGATGAACACCGCCTGTACGGAATCCCCGACAGCCTTGTAAAGCCTTGCAAGGTTTTCAAGGGCTGTTTCGGTTTGTGCGGCAAAGATCCGATGCAGGTATTCCTGCCGTGTCACTGTCGAGATATACCACTCGGCGACATCCCTGATTCCTTTGGGATCCCTGAGCATCGGAGCGGGGACCAGTGCGATGTCCCCAAGGCCGGTCCCTCCGAAGCTGGCAATAATGCCCCTGCCCCTGGATGCCATTCCGTCGATTTGTTTCTTGATTTTTTGAATATCCCCGTCTGAAATCAGTCCGAACTCCTCGAGGTTGTCTTTTGGATCCAGGTTGTCGTCGTCAATCTCCCCTTGCCTGATAATGGAATCGAAATAATATCCCCCGGTTGGCATTTTGCCGCTTGGCAAAACGGATGCATCTCCTTTCGGATATATCAATTCCCCCCCGTCTGCATCTTTTGTTGTAATGAAGCCGCCGGGAACAAGCACATCCTGACCCCACAGGGTCCTGTAGGGCTTGAAGTTCTCAATGGGAAATCCGAACATTGTGCTTAGCCCGGTGAAACCATCCACCGTAACCCCGAGGGCCTGCTTCAGGTCTTCTTCAATCAGTCCCAGCATCTGATATGGTTCGATTACCCTGACGGGTCTTTTTTCGAGGCCGTAGTATTCCCTAAGCCTCCCGACGCACATCACATGGATTCCCGTGACAGCCGTGGCTCCGAAATCAACCGAAAGCCTTCCGGTTTCCTTGTGCGAAAGCGTCTTTGCAAGCAGTTCCCTTCCGGTCATACCGCCCTCCTAGTCTTCTCCAAGCAGCTGCCTGATCAGCTGCTCGAGCTCCTCGGCATAGGATTTGAGTTCCTCTATCTTGCGCTGCAGCTCCTTCAGCATTTCTGAATCAACCTGGCTTCCCTCGCCCGGTTCCGCAGGTTCTTCGCCGGGTTTTTCATAATCGAGGCTGTTGAACATATCGGCCATGGCTTCCGTGACGTTCGCCCCCAGCCCGTATATGAACTGGTCCCCGGTCTGGTAACCGGCGACCACCTGCCTTACCTCCGGTATCGACGCAGTGCCGGCGGCCTCGATATATATTGGTTCGATATAAAGTATGCTGTTTTCAATCGGTATTACAAGCAGGCTTCCCTTGTATACATCCGACCCTCCCTGGCCCCAGAGCGTCATGTTCTTGGATACGGAGTCTATCTGGTTGATCTTGACCTCAATCTGGTTGGGGCCGAGCAGATTGGTGTTCTTTGGATATTTATAAAGTATGAGCTCGCCGTAGTTCTCCATCGAGTTCCTTGCGTTTAGCCAGGCCACCATGTTGTTGCGCTGCGTGCTTTTGGGCGTGAACGGCCTTATAAGCACAAGCTCGGTTCGGTCGGCGATCCCCGGGAGCCTCATCGAGACATAATATGAATCTATGTCGACGGTGCTGCCCGCCATGTCGCCGGCCGGATACTTAGCGATGTCCCATAGGTCCTGCTGGCTGTAGAATATATCGACTTCATCCGGTTTCACATGATATTTCTTCAGCATCTCGGTCTGAAGCTCAAACAGATTCTCGGGATATTTCATATGGTCCCCGACCACCGCCGGCAAGGCTTCCCTTGTGAAGATGCCGGGATAAATCGCATCATAGGCATTGATCACGGGATCCTCTTCATCAATTATGTAGTACTTTGCCTTTCCGTCATAGGCGTCTATGACGATCTTGACCGAGTTCCTTATATAGTTTATTCCATTGTTGACCTGGGAATAGGGATAGTCTGCAGATGTCGTATATGCATCGAGAACCCAGACAAGGGTGCCGTCGTCCGCAAGCAGTATGTACGGGTCGGGGTCGACCGTCAGGAAAGGAACGCCAAGCTGCGCCCTTTCAACTATCTGCCTGTTAGGCAGGAGCAGTGCGTTTTTGGCATAGGATGACGTTATCAGGTTGAAATCACTGTACTTGGCGGCATAGATGAATCTGTTGAGAAGACTCAGCCTTATGCCTCCTTCCCCTACGTACCTCGTCTCAATGTTGCCGTCGTAATTTATCTCTATGTCATTTTCGCTGTTGGCATCCACCACGACATAAGACTTGTTCATTTCGCCGTAATAAAGCTCCGGCCTTGAAACAGCCAGCTCCTCGAACTTGCTCTTGTGGTCGAGCCCGCTCATTATGAACTCTATCTGCCCCTGTGAATTTGTCTCGTTCATCGGATTGATGACTATGCCGTATCCATGCGTATACCTGTAGGTCCTGTTTATGTACGAACTGTCGGGCAACTGGTCCGGCGCGAGCTCCCTTGCGCTAATGAATACCGGGCGCTCGATTCCCCCAAGGCTATAGCTAACTATGTCCCCGTCGATGAAAGTATAGAAAAGCGTATTGCTCTGGAGCTGATTGTTCGTCCGAATCGCCGAATTATAATCCAGAACCCTTATATTTTCGATTGTTTCCTTGTTTGCCGCAACCATTTCAGGCGTGAGGACCGCCGTATCCTCTATGTCAAGCTCCCTGATGTCCACAAGTCCGTACGCTTCCCTGGTCATCTCAATATTGTAAGCCAGGTATCCGCTTTCCTTGTCCTTCTCGTTCGGGCTGACGACAAGGCCCTGGACCGCCAGCGCAATGACCGCCGTTATAAGAAAAGCCGCCGGGAAAACAGCGAGCGAGACCACGGTAAGCTTGTATTTTTTCCTAAAGAGGAAAATAACAGCCGCCGCGACTATCACAACAAGAAGGTATGGCATTATCCTGTAATACCTAAGCCAGACCTCGGCATCCACGAAACCCGCTCCCGTGCTTCCAACCACGCTGCCGAACAAAATGGATTCCGCCTTGAACCTGTACAGCGGGAAACGGATTCCAAGCAACAGGGCTATCGTCGCCAGGACATGCATCAGCATCGGGGGATACTTGATATCCCGGGCGCTGACGGTCCCGTACGCCCTGAAGACGCCTATCGCATAATAAGCGACGGTGTACAGCACCAGGAAAATCAAAAGGCCCTGGAAGTAATTCGCCACATTCATTAAAAATGGCCTTGAGAAAACATAATAACCGACATCATTGACAAAAAGAGGGTCGCTGACGCCGAAGCTGACGCCGTTGAAATACTTGAGGGCATTCATGTACATGGCATTGTTGGAGGTTAATGCGAAAACAATGCCGGCGCCGATCGCAGGAAGCCAGTTGAAGAATCTGCCCGGAGCCTTCCCCGTGCCTATATAATACTTTCTGAGGGTCTTCTTTATAAAGACATTCTGGATCAGCACCGCCCCGGCGGCTATCAGGCCCGTTGCAACCGCTATCCCTGTCTTCCATATCATGTTCTTTATGTATATGGATGAAAGTCCGCCTATTTCCTCCAGCTCGAGTATCCTCAGGTAAATGCCCGCAGCCGCGATTATAACGCCGGCCACGGCGGCGATTATCACAACCGCCCTTGTCCTGCCCTTTTTTTTGAAAAAACCTTTCAATATGTCCAGATTTTCATTCATGATCATCACCTACAATAATGCTTTCGCAAATTCCGCCGGGTCGAACGGCCTGAGGTCTTCAAGCCTCTCCCCGATTCCAATGTATTTCACCGGCACTCCCAGCTCCGCGGCAACCGGGATTATTATCCCGCCCTTTGCCGTTCCGTCCATCTTGGTCAGAATGATTCCGTCAATGCCGGTCGCTTCCCCGAATGCCTTCGCCTGGACCAACGCATTGTTGCCCGACGTGGCGTCAAGGACTATCAGGGTTTCCTTCCTGATTCCCGCCGCCTCCCGCTCTATCACCCTGTTGACCTTCATAAGTTCTTCCATGAGATTCCTTTTGGTATGGAGACGGCCTGCGGTATCTATTATAAGCACATCGATTCCTCTGCTTTTGGCGGCCCTGATTGAATCAAACACCACCGCCCCGGGATCTGCCCCGTGCTTATGTTTTATGATGCCAGCCCCGGCCCTTTCAGCCCACGTTTCCAGCTGTTCGATGGCAGCAGCCCTGAAAGTATCCGCTGCCGCTATTATAACACTCCTGCCTTCTTTTTTTAACATCGCGGCGAGCTTTCCGACGCATGTGGTCTTGCCGGTGCCGTTCACCCCTACTATGAGAATTATGTCAAGTCCTTCGCCCGGGGCAAGGCATTTTAGCCCGGTTCCAGCGCTTTCAGACAGGATTTCCCTTATTTCCTCCCTTAGCAGATCATATATTGCCGCAGGGTCGCTTATGCCTTCTTTTTTCACCCTGGCGCGCAGGTCGCCGCATATCCTTACGGCTGAACTGACGCCGATGTCAGCAAGAACCAGGATTTCCTCGATCTCCTCGAAAAGCCCCTCGTCTATTTTTGTAAATGATTTCAGTACGGAATCCAGTTTGTCCCTGAGATTGTCGCGCGTTTTCTTCAAGCCCGACCTCAGTGTTTCAAAAAGTCCCATCGGAGTCCTCCTAATCCGTCATGTTCATGGATACGACCTTTGATATGCCATGCTCCTGCATGGTCACGCCGTATATGGAATCGGAATGTTCCATCGTGCCCTTTCTGTGGGTTATCATGATGAATTGCGTGGTATCGTTGTAATTCCTGATATATTCGCCGAATTTCCAGACGTTGGTTTCATCCAGCGCTGCCTCTATCTCGTCAAAAATACAAAAAGGCGATGGATTTATCTCAAGGATTGCAAACAGCAGCGCAATCGCAGTGAAAGCCTTTTCCCCTCCCGACAGAAGCATCATGTTCTGAAGGCGCTTTCCGGGCGGCTGGACTATTATGTCTATTCCGCTTTCCAGCACATCGTTCTCATCAACAAGCTCTATCCTCGCCTTGCCGCCTTCAAAAAGCGATACAAAAACCTTTTCGAACCGCTCATTGATTATCTCAAGCTGCTCGGTGAAGGTCTTTTTCATAATCGTATTCATTTCCCTGATAATCTTATAAAGGTCTTCCTTCGAAGACTCAAGGTCGTGCTGCTGCGCGGACAGGAACTGATGCCTTTCCCTGGTCGAGGCATAGTCCTCGATTGCATTTACATTCACACTGCCAAGATCCTTCAGCCTTCGCCTGCATTCGTTGATTTCTTTCCTTGCCTCGCCCACATTCACTATCTCGGCATGCCTTGCAAGCGCCTCGTTGTGGGTAAGCCCATATTCATCCCACATCCTGTTCTTCATGGCCTCGATCTCGGACATGGTGGTCGCCCGGTTTATTTCTATACGCGAGCATTTGTCCTGCAGAATCAATATTTCCTTGTTAATGCCGTTCACCCTGGCGATATGCCTGTCGGCCTCTTCCTCCGTCGCCTTGCGTTCAGATGAAAGTTTCAAGAGCACGCCCGACAGCCTGTCCTTCTCTTTCTCGGGGTTGACCACCAGGTTTTGTTTTTCCGTTATCTTTTTGCCAAGCTCGTTCTCCAGCTTGTCGAATTCCTCGATTTCAAGCAATGTCAGTTCTTTCCTGGCTTCAAGCTCCTTTTTCTCGGAATCAATCCTGCCCATGGTCTCCCCTGTGCTTTCAAGGCTTTCAATGACCGAATTATATGAAACCTTAAGGTCCGATATGTCCATATGAAGCGCATCCCTCCGGCGCCTGTCCTCCTGATGGGAAGACTCATGGACCGCTATGCGGGAACGAAGGCCGCCGATCAGGTCCTCTGTTTCAGCCAGCTTTATTCGCAGTTCCCCCGTTTCCTCCGTATTCTTTTTTCTGCGTTCAGCATAAGTCCTCAGTGAATCTTCCGTGGAAGCGATCCTCCCGTTGATCCTTGAGAGAAGTTCCCCGGCGGCCTCCGCCTCCGATGTCTTCTTGATGAGATCTCCGTTGATGAGCTCCAGCTCTGTCCTGATGCTTGCTTCGGAAGACCTGAGGGCCTCCAGTTCTCCGAGGCTTTGGGAAATCCTGACAGCCAGCTCTTCGAGAGTCCTGCCAAGGCTTCCCGTCTCATCATTAAGCTGCTTTATTCTTTTTTCCCTGTTCAATATCCCCGTAGGCCCGCTCGTATGGCTGCCTCCGCTTATAATCCCCGACCTTGCAAAAAAATCACCTTCAAGGCTGACAGCATTGAGGACATGTCCCGTCGCTTTTGATATGTCCCTGGCATTCTCATATGTATCGGCGATCGCGGTATCCGCCAAAAGTGCAAGCACAGGGCTTTCGGGGCCTTCCGCGCACACCGCCGCTTCCTCCGCCATGCAGCAAAAGCCCGGGCACTTTCTCGCTTTTTCGATTGCCTCAGCCGGGACCGTTGCCGGACGCGCTGTTTTCCCGGATATGAACGAAGCCCGGCCCAGATTCTTTTCCTTTAGGTATCTGACGGCGGTTTCTATGTCGGAACCGCTGTCCGCCAATATGCTTTGTATATTATTGCCCAGAACGGCTTCAATCGCTTTTTCATAACCTGTCCCGACCTCAAGAACCTGGGCAGCCGTCACCGATATCCCCGTCAGTTCGGAATCCCCCGACCTGACCTCTTCCATTATCGATCTTACGGATGAATTATAGCCCTCCATCCTCTTTTCCATGTCGTCAAGGATCTTCAGGCTGCTGTCGAGTATGCCCAGCCTGGTTCGTTTCTTTTCCGCCTCGCCTTTCAAAGACTCCAGGTTTTTTTCAGTTTCCACGATTGCCTGCCTGGCGGTTTCCATCCCGGCGGCGGCTTTCCTGGCATTTTGCGATAATTTTTCGGCTGCGTTCTGCGAATCCTGCATTTTCAAGATATACGAGTCTTTTTCTAGTATAAGGCTTTGTTTTGCAGAGTTCGCGGCCGTTATCGACTCTTCAAGGGATATGTTGTCCAGTTCCCTTGTCCTGAGCCGGATCTTGACATCCGACAAGGTGTCGATGCTGTCGTCGATGGTTTCCCTGAGCTTCTCCATGTCCTTTTCCTTTTCGCCCAGGGAAGCAAGTACCGCATCCATTTCAGCCCGGCTTTTCGCCAGTTTTTCCTCATATTCCTTCTTTTGCTTTTCGAGATATCCGATTCGCTCCCCTCGTTTATAATAATCCCTTGACAGCTGCCTGCTTTTTTCGTCGGTTTCGGCTATATCCCTTCGGGCGCGTTCCCTGCCCGCCATTACGGAATTCAACCTTTCAATGGATATCTGGATCTCATGCCTGTTGGTCTCGACCGACATAAGGTAATCATTCAGATTCTTCCTTGCATCCTCTTCCAGAAGGCCAAGTTCATGAAGCCTGCCCTTGCGTTCCTGATTCTCCCCGGCCGCAAAGGCAAGCGCCTCGTTCTGGTTTTCAATGTCGCCCTTAAGCGTTTCTATATCAAGGTCGTATTTCTCAAGCCTTGCATTGAAATTCTTCAGATTGCTCAGGTAAAGCCCGACCTCGTTCCTTTGAAGCACATCCCTTAGCTCCAGATATTCCCTGGCCTTCCTGGATTGCTCCTCAAGGGGTCCCAGCTGCTTTGCCAGCTCCCTTACTATATCCCCTATCCTGAGAAGGTTCTGTTCCGTTTTTTCAAGCTTGCGCTGGGCCTCGAGTTTTCTAATCTTATATTTCATGATGCCGGCGGCTTCCTCGAATATGCCCCTCCGGTCCTCGCTCTTTACGCTGAGTATCTCCTGTATCTTGCCCTGGCTTATAATTGAATATCCGTCCCTGCCCACCCCTGTGTCGTAGAAAAGCTCCCGGATGTCCTTGAGCCTGCATGAATTGCCGTTGATTGAAAAATCGCTTTCGCCGGACCTGTAAAGGCGGCGGCTTATGGAAACCTCGGTATATTCAACCGGCAGCCTACCCTCGGAATTGTCCACCACGAGGGTGACTTCCGCAAAGCCCACCGATTTTCTGAACTGCGTTCCCGAAAATATGACATCGAACATCTTCGAGCCGCGGAGCTGCCTGGCGCTTTGCTCGCCCAGAACCCAGCGGACCGCATCCGCGATATTGCTTTTCCCGCTTCCGTTTGGACCAACGACGCTGGTTATTCCCTTGTGAAATTCCAGGACCGTTTTACCGGCAAAAGATTTAAACCCCTGTAGTTCAATCCGCTTTAAATACATCAAGCTCTCCCGCTGACAAATTGTCTCTAATCATTTTAACATAAAGGGACTTCGCATTCCATTGGAAATACGCATGAAACCCCGCTGTCCCGATATGGTTGGCACCGGGCCGGATGTGTCTTCCTAATTAAAAAGAACTCTTCTTTTCGTATTTCTTCAACGCGTTCATGGCGGCGTCCTGCTGGGCCTTCTTCTTGCTCTTGCCCTTGCCCCTGCCGCTTGGCCTGCCCTCGACAATCACGTCGACTATGAACGTGCGGTCGTGCGCCGGGCCCTTTTCGCTCTTTATTACATATTCGGGTTCCCTGGAAAAAAGGTCCTGCGTAAGGTGCTGCAGCCTGGTCTTGTAATCCTTGTTGTCTCCCGAATTGATGTATTCGTCAAGATAACCGCCCAGTTTCCCAAGTACGAACTCCTCCGCCCTGGCAATTCCCCCATCGAGGTATATGGCCGCGGTCAGGGCCTCGAATACATCGGCGAGCATCGACTTGTTCCTGTTTATCTTCCTGTTCTTTCCCGAGGAGCCTATCAATATGAATTTGTCCAGCTGCATGTCGTCCCCGGCCTTGCCAAGTGTTTCACCACAGACCGCGTATGCCCTGGTTACAGTCATCTCGCCCTCGCCCAGATAATGATGGCCGTCGTAAAGAAACCTGCTGATTATTATCTGCAGGACCGCATCGCCGAGGAATTCAAGCTTTTCATAATTGACATCCCTGTTGTATGAACTGTGGGTAAGGGCCTGGACCAGCAGGTCCTTGTCATAGAATGAATAGCCTATCGCCTTTTCTATTCCGTTGATATATTTATGATCAATCATCCCGTCTGAATTTCTTTAGCACCAGGGTGGCGTTGTGTCCTCCGAATCCGAAGGAATTCGACATCGCATATTCTATGTCCCGGTATAATCCCTTTCCCGCCACGATTCCCGAAAGGCTGCATTCGGGGTCAATTTCGGTGAGGTTTATTGTCGGCGGAACAAATCCTTCCTTTATGGCCGCGGCGGTTATTATGGCTTCCAGCGCTCCCACGGCCCCAAGGGTATGGCCTGTCATGGATTTGGTCGCGCTTATGGAAACATTCTTTTCATTTTCCCCGAAAAGCCTTCTTATCGCCATGACCTCGGTCTTGTCATTAAGCTCTGTACCTGTTCCATGGGCGTTGATATAATCAATGTCAGCGACATCTATCCCCGCATCCCTGATTGCATTTTGCATGCACCTGAAGGCTCCGTCGCCCTCCGGATCGGGCGCAGTGAAATGATATGCGTCGCAAGTCGCTCCATATCCGACAAGCTCGGCGATGATCTCTGCGCCCCTGTCGACCGCATGCTGCATTTCCTCAAGCACAAGTATCGCACCGCCCTCTCCCATGACGAATCCGCTCCTGTTGATGTCGAAAGGCTTGCATGCCCCGTCGGGATCTTCCGCAAAGGATATGGACCGGTTCGCAGCGAACGCGGACAGCGAGAACTGTGTAAGGGGAGCTTCGGCCCCGCCGGCTATCATGACATCCATGTCGCCCCTTTGAATAAGGCGCATCGCATTTCCGACGGCGTAGGTCGATGATGCACAGGCGGTGACCACGCATTCCGCGGGTCCCTTTGCCCCCAGGTCTATTGCTATTTTCCCGGCTCCCATGTTTGCGATCATCATAGTAACGCTGAACGGGCTTATCCTCCTGCCGCCCTGGTCGTGGAAAATATTATACTGGTTTTCGATGGTCTGCATTCCGCCGACCCCGGACGCAACATAAACCCCCATCCTGTTCTTGTCAAAATCGGCTTTGTCAAGCCCGGATTGCGCATATGCCTCCATGGCGGCGGCAAGCGCAAACTGCGCGTACCTGTCAAGCCTCCTTGCCTCTTTCTTGTCAATGAAGTCCTCGGGGTTGAAATTCTTGATCTCGGCCGCAACCTTTGTGGGAAAGTTCTCTGTGCTGAACCCTTCCACAAGGGTTATCCCGTTTTTACCGGATTTAATGTTTTTCCAGAATTCATCAAAGTTCAGTCCGAGCGACGAAATAACACCGGTCCCGGTGACAACCACTCTCTTCTCAGTCATAGACCCGACCTTTCATATAAACACTGCGAAGTGTTTTGTGCATCGGCAACAGTCAGCCGTAGCGACGGATGCCGTATTGCGCATTCTTCAATACTCATTACATTCATGAATGTTGATTATCAGGTAAAAAGCCCCCGCAGGGGCTCTTTATTACTGATTGTTGGTTATGTAGTCAACAGCGTCCCTGACAGTGGAAATCTTTTCAGCGTCCGTATCGGGGATATCGACTCCGAATTCATCTTCCATGGACATAATAAGCTCGACTATATCCAGTGAATCCGCGCCGAGGTCCTCGATGAACGATGCATCCATCGTCACCTGGTCTTCATCCACGCCCAGCTGATCTACTATGATTCCCTTTACTTTTTCGAATACCATTTAATTTTACCTCCGCAATTAGTTATTTATTTACGAAATGGTAATGCTAATATATTACATTACCATACCTCCGTCAACATGAAGTACCTGCCCGGTTATAAATGACGACACTTCACAGGCGAAGAATAATACCGCCGCTGCCACGTCATCCACCGTTCCAAAGCGCGAAACCGGGATTCCCTCCAGATATTTCGCCTTGATACCGTCGCCCAGCCCGCCGGTCATGTCGCTTTCAATGAATCCAGGCGCCACGACATTGCAGGTTATGCCCTTTTTCCCGACTTCCTTTGCAATGGATTTGCTGAATCCTATCATGCCGGCCTTAGACGCGGCATAATTCGACTGGCCGGGATTGCCCGCGATTCCGACTACAGACGATATGTTGATTATCCGCCCCCAGCCTTTCTTCATCATGGGCCTTATGCCCGCCTTGGTGCAATTGAACACGCCCTTGAGGTTTATATCGAGCACCCTGTCCCATTCGTCTTCCGTCATCCTCATGAGAAGCATGTCCCTTGTTATCCCGGCGTTGTTCACTAGTATGTCAATCGACCCGAACCTTTCCTCTGCGGCCGCAAACATCCGGGCGACGGCCCCGCCGTCGGAGACATCGCATGCGAATCCAAGGGCGGCATATCCCGCATCGGCGAATTCCCCGAGAGTTGCCGAAAAATGATCGGATTCCCTGCTTGCATTCAGAACGACATTGGCCCCGCGGGATGCGAAAGCCAGCGCAATCGCCTTACCGATTCCCCTGCTTGCCCCAGTTACCAGCACATTCTTTCCTTTGAAATCCATGGTCAAACCTTTCCCAGGAATTCGAGAACCTGCGCCAGCGACTCCATGTCCTCAGCATTCATCACGCAGGCATCCCTGTTTGTTTTCTTAATAAGGCCGCCAAGCACCTTGCCCGGGCCTATTTCTATGAATGTGTCGACACCCGCCGACGTCATGTTCATGATGATGTTCGTCCATTTCACCGTGCTGCTGACCTGCCTGACCAAAAGATCCCTGATTTCGCCGCTGTTGTTTATGATATCGCCCGTTGCATTGGCATATACGGGTATCTTCATATCCCCGATTTCAATTTTATCAAGTTCGGCCTTCAATTTTTCACCCGCGCCCTGAAGCATCATGCAGTGAAAAGGAGCGCTTACCGCAAGCGGGATCACTCTTTTCGCCCCTCTGGCCAAAAGCATGTCGCCGGCGGCGGCCAGGGCGGCCAGCTCCCCCGAAATGACTATCTGCCCGGGGCAGTTGTAGTTTGCACAGGCTGCGTATCCGATATCCGCGACAGCAAAACACACTTCCCCGACTGTATTTTCATCGAGTCCGAGGACAGCGGACATTCCCCCCACACCCTCGGGAACCTCGTCCTGCATATATGATCCCCTTTTCTCTACCAAGGCAACTGCATCCCCGAAGCCAATCGAGCCCGACAGCACATGGGCCGTGTATTCGCCAAGGCTCAGCCCGGCGGTGCAATCAGGCACGACCCCGGCGGTTTCCACCGCCATGCATATCGCCCGGCTTGCCGTCAGTATTGCCGGCTGTGTAAACCTTGTTATCTTCAATAAATCCTCTGGGCCTTCGAAAACGAGCTTTTTCATGTCGTATCCAAGCCTGTCGCCCGCTTCCTCAAATACTGCGGCCGCCTGCGGATAGTTTTTTGCTATGTCCCTTGCCATCCCTACATACTGCGCTCCCTGGCCGGGGAATACGAATGCAATTTTGCCCATTACATGCCTCCTTCAAGGTTAAGCTCAATATGCCTTACGATGTCGGCATCCACCAGCCTGACTGTCTTTGCGATTACATTCTTGATCGTAACCGCCTTCGAGCTCCCGTGGCTTTTTATTACCAGTCCGTTTATCCCAAGCACAGGCGCCCCACCGACCACATCCGCATCCATAGGCCTGAAGAACTCCCTGAGATCCTGCCTGAGCACAGATCCCGCGATTTTATTCCGAAGGCTCCTGTGAAAAATTTCCTTCAGGCTCTTAAGGAAGTAAACTCCTGTCCCCTCGAGGAATTTAAGCAGCACATTGCCCACGAAACCGTCGCATACGACTATCCTCGCCTTGCCGTTTATAATATCGCCGCCCTCCATGTTCCCGACATAGTTCAGTCCGGCCTTCTTCAGAAGTTCATTTGCTTCCTTCACCTCTGCCGTTCCCTTGCCGTCCTCTTCCCCGATGTTGACAAGACCCACCTCCGGATTTTCCAGCGAATAAAGGGCTTTCATGTATTCATTCCCGAACCTTGCGAACTGAACATAGCTTTCTGGCCTTACGGCCGAGTTCAGGCCGGCGTCGATCAAAAGCGTCTCCCCCGCCTTCGTCGGGATTATGGCTCCGAGCGCGGGTCTGAGCACGCCCTTAAGCCTGCCCGCCAGCAAAAGCGATGCCGTAAGAAGCGCCCCGGAATTACCTGCCGACAGCAAGGCGTCGCCTTCCTTGTCGCTCAGCATCCGGAACCCCACCACCATCGATGAATCCTTTTTATTCTTGATGGCCTCTGTCGGCTTGTCAGTATTGGTTATGACCTCGGATGCATGCCTTACATCAATGCGCCTGCCGTCAAAGGATTCCTTTTTCAGAATCCCATGTATCTCGTTGCTGTCGCCTATAAGGGTTATGTCGAATCCCGCGTTGCTTTTCACGGCATCGACGCATCCCCTGACTATCTCTCCGGGCGCATTGTCCCCGCCCATCGCGTCAACCAGTATCCTCAAATCCGCGTTACCTCCGCTAAATTGTAATAAGTATGAATTTGCCCCTGAAGACTTCCTTCCGATCCCTGTAGACCATCACCCATACAACGAAATTGTTCGTCCTTATCCTCTTGACCTCCGCCTTGGCGACAAGTTTGTCGCCGCAATTCACGGGCACCTTGTATTTTATATTCGCAACGCCCACCAGAGCTACATCCGCGTCTATCACGGATATGGCGGTGGATTCC
Organism: Clostridia bacterium; assembly: GCA_016935835.1. Classification (GTDB taxonomy): domain Bacteria; phylum Bacillota; class Clostridia; order DUPQ01; family DUPQ01; genus JAFGQE01. The sequence goes on from JAFGQE010000069.1 coordinate 46,820, forward strand.
GCGAAGGCATAAATGAAATGTCCCCTCACGATGTCCGAACGCTCGAAGGCCATTTCCCTGGTGGTTTCGAAGACCGCGACGCCCCGTTCGTTAAGGTCAAGGTCAAGAAGCTCCCCGACTATGTCCTTGTTGCCAAGCGCCCTTACCTTCTCCTGGGTTCTGCGGGCCATGTCCTTTATTCGTTCCCTCAGCTCGTGGATGCCCAGTTCCAGCCGGTCAAGCCTTACCGTCGGTATGCTGACATCGAGTCTCCTTGCAATCTCCTCGTCCGTCAAAAAGGGTTCCGCCTCGATTATGCCCAATAATGTTTCATGCCGTAGCTTTTTGTTTTTAGAAGCTTTAGTCATAGCCACCCCTTATGATTAACAAATATGACCTGCTGATAAAATGGTCAAATAAAGTATAATTCATTTAAATATCATTGACAAGTGCAATTTAATATTTGAAATCAATGCCAAAATCCCCTGTCGCTTGATGCTGCGCGAGAACCCGGGCAGCGGTTTTCGTGTGAATTCCAAACATTTCATTTTATCCGGGCGGCGAATGATGTTATTATATTTTTATATATTGTTTTATGGAGGCGATTCGATGGATGTTGTCAAAACAACGGGACTGACAAAGCATTTCAAGAATGTCGAGGCCGTGTCGGATCTTTGTATAAATGTGCCCGCGGGTTCCCTGTATGGGTTTCTCGGGCCAAACGGCGCCGGCAAGACCACGACAATCAAAATGCTGACCGGTTTTTTGAAACCAGACGCAGGAAAGTATGAAATAATGGGCGAAGAGGTGGTTTTCGGGGACTCGGCGTACATGAAGCACATAGGCTTCCTGCCGGATGTGCCTTCCTACTACAACTATATGAGCGGGAAGGAATTCCTTTCCATGTGCGCGCATTTTCACAAGGCCGACGGAAGCAAGGTGCCCGGGATTATAGAGAAAACAGGCCTTGGCAAGTTCGCCGCCAGGAAAATCGGCTCATATTCACGCGGCATGAAGCAGCGCCTCGGCATAGCGCAGGCCCTTGTGAACGACCCGGCCATACTGATACTTGACGAACCCGTAAGCGCCCTGGACCCGGTTGGCCGGAAGGAAATCCTCGACATGCTTGCATCCCTGAAGGGATCCAAGACCATCTTTTTCTCGACCCATATACTCGAGGATGTGGAAAGGATATGCAGCCATGCGGCAATCATAAACGAGGGAAAGCTTCTGCTCGAAGGAACGATCGGCGACATCAAGGCACTCGGAGGGCACGGAAGGATCATTCTCTCGCTGGAGTCATCCGCCGACATTCTTTCCGAGGCTCTTTCAACGGCCGGCTGGGTGGTTGATTTCAGCTTCGACGGCACTTCGTATGTCATTGAGCCAACCGGCTATGAGGAAGCAGGACGCGGCGTCCCGGTACTGCTCCAGCAGACGGGGGCGGTCCTGAAAGGATACGAGCAGGCTTCCGCCACCCTTGAGGATATTTTCGTAAAGGCGGTGAACAACATATGAAGCTTGTATTCTTTAAAAAGGAATTCCTGGAATTCTTCCGCACCTATAGGTTCTACGTTCTGTTCGGCGTGTTCATATTCTTTGGGCTCATCAACGCTCCGACCGCGAAGTTTCTGCCCGAAATCCTGAAAAGCATGCCGGACCTCGGGGTCTCAATAGAGATGCCCGAACCGGTTCTCGCCGACTCTTATGTCCAGTACTTCAGCAATGCCACGAACGCCTTTTTCGCGATGATAATAGTATTCATGGGCTCGTTCTCAAGTGAAATCAAGAAAGGAACCATTTATCTCGTTCTGTCCAAAGGCGTGCCCCGGCTTGACTTCTATTTCTCGAAGCTGCTTAATGCGATCGTCATGTATACTGCGGCCTTTACGGCCTATACCGCGGTAACGGTCCTTGGTACGATAATCCTGTTCAACGAATGGCATTTCGATGGAATCCTTGCATCGATTCTGTCCATATATGTACTTGGGCTGCTGCTTGTGGGCGCAGTCCTGTCGGCGAGCTCAGTGGCCCGCTCGGCCGGCCCGGGGGCCTTTGCTGGATTCGGCCTCGTCATACTGCTTCCTCTGACGGATTTTCTGGGCAAGGCGGCGCCGTATCTTCCGGGAAGGCTCATGTCGCTTCCCGGGCTTATAATGTCGGGCGCATCAGTGCCCGGGGATGTGGTCCTTCCAACTTTAATAACACTGGCCCTTATGATTGCCGTAATAACGGCATCATGCCTCGTATTTTATAAAAGGGAGCTTTGATGAACGGATTTGAACGAATATACTCCATAATGTCCTGCGGATCAGCCGACTGCACGCCGTTCATGCCCAAGATATGGGTGAGGCTGGCCTGCGAAATAACAAGTATATCCCTCCTCGATATCCTGGCCGATCCTTTCCTGGCCATGGCCTGCACCGTCAGGGCGGGCAATATCTGCGATGCCGACGGGGCCCGGGTCTTCCGTTTCCCGAAAAGGCAGACAGCCCGGGATGCAGACGGGGGCCTGCTCGAAGTATCGGGCGGTGTTGCGATAGGGCGCATCGATACGAAGGGCGGTCTTTCGACCTATCTTTATGAAGACGGGACAATTGACATCGGCGACGAATATGAAATGGCATTCGTGCAGTTTAAAAAGCAGAAGTCGCTACTTGTGAAATCCATCGCCGACGCCCGCAGGATAGCCGTTCCGGGGAAAGCCCTTTTCAAGGACCTTGGTTTCGACGCATATTACAAAAGGATACTGGATGAAAGCAACGGGATGGCGATTGCCGGCGACTGTGGTTCCGCGACGCTGTCGTTCTATTCCCATTTCAGGGGTTCCGCCCAGTCGCTGATGGATTTCTATGACGAACCCGGGCTTGTGTCCGCAGTAATGGACAAAGGCGTGGAAACCGCCGTATCCCACGGTAAATTCTGCATTGACAGCGGCCTTCGCATCCTTCGCCTTAATGATTCCACCGCGAACATGAACGTCATATCCCCCGGCATCTTCAGGGATTTCATCAAGCCGCGGTTTCGGGAGATCTGCGAGGAACTGCATTCATACAACAAGGATGTCCGTATTTACTGCCACAACTGCGGGAACATTTTTCCAATCATGAACGATCTTGTCGAAACGGGGCTGGACTGCATCGCCCCTCTCGACCCGCTGGGCGGATTCAGTTGCGCCGACGCCAGGGCTGC
>JAFGQE010000070.1 GCA_016935835.1 Clostridia bacterium
AAACACGGGGCATGCGCCCAAAAATGAAAAGCGCATTGACGAATCCTGTCTCCCCTGCCAAAGACGCCGCGCCAGCGGCGTTTTTTATATTTGCCTTTATGCAATTTATGTGCTGCGGCTGTGAATTGCACAACCCTGGCAATGTATATATGGATGAAAGCTCCAAGGTTTAATTCAAGCCGCATATCTGATATCATTGATATAATTCAATTTGGAGGCAACTTTATGAAATTCGCCCAGGCCCGCGAACTTATAACCCCACCCATCAGGACCACTATGTCAGGCTATGCGAACAGAAAAGAAGAATTCGCCGGCATTCATGACGACCTGTACGTCAAGGCCGTGTACATTGAAAGCGGTTCAGGCAAGCTTCTGGTTGTGACATTCGACCTGTGCCACTATCTTTATGACCTTAATGAAAGGATATTCGACTATGCGTCGGCTGTTTATGGGATCCCCAAGGACAATATAATCATTAACTACTCACACACGCATGCAGGTCCAAAGATCACATCCCCCACTGAAAAAGAAGACCCTTCCCCTCTTGATTCCTTCTTTTTTGAGAGGGCGAAAACCTGTATTGACAGGGCGTTTCTTAACATCTTCGAAGGAACCCTGGATATTGCAAGGACATCCGGCAGATGGAATGTCAACAGAAGACGCGACACGGGCAACGGGATCGTAATGGAGCCAAACCATAACGGAATAACCGACGATGAGGTCGTCATAATGGTCGCAAAAGACTTGAACGGAGACATCCGTACTGTCTTTGTGAACTACTCCTGCCATCCCGTCACCCTTTCGGGGACGCTGTTTATCTCAGCCGAATACCCGGGAAGGCTTTGCAATCTGCTTGAATCAAGGTTCTATGGAGCCATGGCCGTGTTCCTGCAGGGTGCGGCCGGCAACATGCGTCCATTGGTTACCGCGGACAAGGGAAAATTCAAGGCCTGCAGCTTCGATGAACTTGACGAATTTTCCAATTCAATTGCAAATCATGTGGTTAAAACAATATGTACCGGGGAATTCAAACGGATCGATCCTGAACTGAAGGCAGTCAAATTCAGCCTGAATCTTCCCACCGATCGTCTGCCCCTTTCGTTCTTTCAGAAAAAGCTCGATGAAGACATGGGTTATGTTACGAAAAGAATGAAAAAAGTTGTTGATAACTATGATTCGATGGATGATATGATCACCATTCACTGCGGTATCGTACGTTTTTCCAACGACCTGTACCTTGTTTTCATGGGCGGCGAGATTTGCTATGAGGTCAAGCAAATTGTTCAGCGCGTCTTCAAGCCGGCGGATATAATATTCCTCGGCTACCATGAGGCCATGACTTATATCCCGGATGACAAGATAATATCCGAGGGAGGCTACGAGGGATTCGACGCCCCTGCGAACGCCGGTTTCAGGGGGCCGTTCAAGCCCGGCATCGATGAAATTATACGCTCCGCATTCAGGCAGCATCTTGACTCAATGGCTTGAAGCAATCCGATATGACAAAACGGGCTGTACGGCTAACTGGCCGTGCAGCCCGTTTATATTATCTAAAGACTTTGTCAAATACGATTATGCTTTTCGGTATACCGTGCCTGTAAGCCTTGAAACAGTCTTTTCGCCCGACCTGACTTCCATTTCATACATTGCGATCCGCTTGTGCAGCGAGATCTCGCGGGCTTCCGCTATCAGGGTCTCCCCTTCCTTGACGGCCTCCAGGAATGCCATCGTAATGTTTATCGAAACCGCCACCGGGCCATGGGAATTCGAGGCGCATGCGAAGGCAAGGTCGGCCAGGGTGAATATGGCCCCGCCCTGGCATATGTCCACGCCATTCAGGTGCCTGTCCTCCACCACCATTGATGTCCGGGCATAGCCCCCGCGTATTTCCTCGATCTTCATTCCGCATAGCTTTGCGAAACGATCGCGCTCGAATCTCTTGTAAATCTCTTCCATTTGTTCCTCCCCGCTACACCTGCCGCAGCTCGGCGCCCACTGATTCTGCAAGCATCCTTACGACCTTGTCGAAGCTGGCGTTGACCTCATCCTCCGTCAATGTCCGGTCCGGCGCCCTGTACACAAGCGAGAATGCAAGGCTCTTCTTTCCTTCGCCGGTCTGAGCCCCCTTGTACATGTCGAAGAATTCAACGGACTCCAGATTTTTGCCTGCACTGCCCCTTATTCCGGTCATTATCTCACCCGCGGTCACATCATCGTCAACCAGAACCGCAATATCCCTGGCCATTGCAGGGTATTTCGGAAGCTCCCTGTATCTTCTGTCAAGGTCCGCCAGGTCATACAACAGGTTTACATCCATCGTTCCCATAACAAGGTCCGCCGGGACTTCAAAGCCGCCGCAGAGCGACGGGTGAACCTGCCCTATGATCCCCGCCTGCCTTCCGTCCTTCAAAATTGTCGCGCACCTGCCGGGATGGAAGAAAGGATTGTCGGAAACAGGCCTGTATTCCACACCTGTTATACCAAGCACCGCCAGTATTTCCTCTGTCACTCCCTTGATATCATAAAAATCAACACCGCCGTACATACCCATCGTAATCACGGTCTTTTCATCGGGAAGCTCGCTGCCTTCAAGCGGATGGTATGTGTATGACATCTCATAGAAAGCCGCCTTATCCACGTTCCTGTTGCTGTTGTGGGATGCGACCTTAATCATATCGGGCAGCGTTGTGGTCCGCATGATGCTGTAATCCTCCCCCAGCGGATTCCTGATGGCGACGGCATTTCTAAGCGGGTCGTCCTCCTTAAGCCCGAGCCTGTCGAATATTCCCGGGCTCGTGAATGAAAACGTGTATGCCTCGTACATGCCTGACGAAAGGCATGCTCCCTCGATTATATCCCTGAGCTTCTGCTTGTATGACTTTCCGCCCCGCGTTATCTCATCCCCGGTGTGCATGGTCGCCTTTATATTGTTGTAGCCATGGAAACGGGCGATTTCCTCCGCGATGTCGGCCTCGCTCTCTATGTCCTTTCTAAAAGAGGGAGGAGTAATCATGCTTCCCGATATGGTGAATTCAAGCGCCAGAAGGATTCTTTCCATCTCCGTCCGGGGTATATCGGTTCCAAGGAATGCGTTTATCCTCGCCGGCCTCAGTTCGATTTCCCCGACTTTGGGAAGCGCACCGTATACGTCCACCGTTCCCCTGGCCACCTTTCCCGCGCCCATTTGTTCAACAAGCTCGCATGCCCTGTCGACCGCGGGTATCGTATTGTTTATGTCAAGCCCCTTTTCAAAACGGCCCGACGATTCGGTTCTCATCGCAAGTTTCTTTGCCGTGAGCCTTACGCTCGTTCCGTTGAAATTTGCCGACTCGAACAGTATGTTCCTTGTTGATTCGCTTATCTCACTGTCCGCGCCGCCCATGACCCCGGCCACTGCCACCGGTCTTTCGGCATCCGCTATGACAAGCATCGAGCCGTCAAGCTTCCTTGGCTGCCCGTCCAGGGTTTCCATGATCTCCCCGTCCGTTGCACTGCGCACAATGATTTTTGCGCCCTTTATATGATCCAGGTCGAATGCATGCATGGGCTGCCCGTACTCCAGCATCACATAGTTGGTGATATCTACGATGTTGTTTATAGGGCGCACGCCTGCATCCCTGAGCCTTCTTCTCATCCATTCCGGGGAAGGGCCTATCCTTACATCAGTCGCAACCCTTGCCGAGTAACGCGGGCACAACGAATAATCCTCGATCGCTATCGAAATCAAATCATTCACATCAACGCCCGCAAGTTCGGCTGGTTTTGGCTTTCTGACATGCAGCTCCTTGCCAAAAGTAACAGCCGCTTCCCTCGCCAGCCCTATGACAGACAGACAATCGGGCCGATTGGACGTAATCTCGAACTCGACCACATCCTCCCCAAGGCCCAGCACTTTTTTGATGTCCTGTCCAGGCTCCACATCATCCTTCAATATGAATATGCCGTCCTCAACCGCACCCGGATAATCCGCGGAAGTCAGCTGCAGTTCCGGCAGCGAGCAAAGCATTCCCTCGGAAACCTCGCCGCGCAGCTTTCCCCTGGTGATCCTGACTCCGCCGGGAAGGGTCGAGCCGTGCAGCGCCACAGGCACATTGTCACCCTCGTTGACATTCCTTGCCCCTGTGACAACCTGTATGGTTTCAGTCCCGACATCGACCTTTACAAGTAAAAGCTTATCCGCATCGGGATGCGGCGCGATGCCCGTTATTCTTCCGGTTACAACGCCCGAGATTTCCCTGCCTGTGGTTTCCCATCCCTCGACCTTTGAACCAGACATCGTCATTGCGTCGCAGAATTCCTTGATTCCGCAGCTGATGTCCGTATATTCCATTATCCAACCCATTGGTGCTTTCATTTCATCCTCCTTGTATAATGCACTTGCGTGCATTTTTATCTTTTCCTCTTTCTTTATATAATTAATGCATGCACTGTGGATTATTTTTTCC
>JAFGQE010000071.1 GCA_016935835.1 Clostridia bacterium
CATAACGGTTTTCACGTCGGCGAAGTCAAGGTTGATCAGTCCAGGCACCGCTATCAGGTCGGAAATGCTCTGGACCCCAAGGCGAAGAACATCGTCCGCCATTATAAATGCATCAATCATTGATGACTTCTTGTCGGCAAGCTGCAACAGCCTGTCATTGGGTATTATAACAAGGGTGTCTATCGTATCCTTAAGCTTCTCGATACCCCTCTTGGCATTTTCACTTCTTTTCTTTCCTTCGAATGTAAACGGCTTCGTGACAACGCAGACTGCGAGTATTCCCATTTCACGTGCAACCTGGGTTATTATGGGAACGGCTCCCGTCCCGGTTCCGCCTCCCATTCCCGCGGTAACAAAAACCATGTCGGCGCCTTTTAACGTCGCGGCGATTTCATCCTTGCTTTCCTCGGCGCTTCTTTCGCCGATTTCAGGGATGGATCCAGCTCCCAGTCCCTTTGTGAGCTTTTCCCCAATTTGTATCTTAGTGGTTGCCTTTGACATGAGCAGGGCCTGCTTATCAGTGTTGACTGCTATGAACTCCACTCCCTTGAGTCCCGAGCTGATCATCCTGTTGACAGCATTGTTACCTGCCCCGCCGACTCCAACAACCTTGATTTGCGCAAATTGCTCCATATCTATATCAAACTGCAGCATGCCGCCTCCCCTTTCTTAATCTGGAAAATAACAAATTAATTATATATAAATATTATCTAAAAGTATATAGTTAAAATTCCCCCCGGATTGCTCATTCAGGCGAAAACACAGGATTTTCGCCTGCCGTGAAATCCAGGACGCCTTTCTCGGACGAACCTATCCTTTGTGATAAAATCACACACATATAAGCAGTCTGAGACGATATGTCCTCGTCATAATCGAGCTTGACCAGAACCCTGCCATCGTACATCAGCGCAATATATGCATTGTTTGATATATCAATCCATTCGATGTACTCCCTGAAAGCCGTAAGGTATATCTCATCGTACCATTTCATTCCATTGTATATTTCCGAGATATTCCTGAACCTTTCGTCTGAATTTCCGACAACGCATCCCATCGTGAATCCCACAATGTCCATGCCGGTAACCCTGACAAACCCAAGCTCATGTGAATCCCTGGTTCCCAGGACACAGCCGTTGATATCAGTAACAAGATATATTCCGCCATACTCTATTTCAAAAGCCGGCTCTTTCGTGCTGTACTGTATCAAGACACTTGACGGAAGCTTTGCCCTTACGGAAATATTACTGAAATTGATGAACTCGTCCGCAATGTTTTGTTCGGCTTCCGTGAATCTCATGGTAAAAAGACCTCCCTGTTTTATAAGCGAGATAAACATATTGGAGCCTGTCTTCAGTCCCGATGCCTCGGCAATCCCGGCAGCTGTCTCGGGAAACTCGCTCATGACTTCAATCTCCTTGATATTGTAGACAGGAAGGAGCGGTATGGCCAGCATAATGAAAAGAATTATTATTGGTATCAGCCAGAAAAGCCTTTTGGGTGATTTCATAATGGGATTATAACATAAGGCGCTCCGGGTGGACGCATTTCTTTCGTAATGAGTTTTTATTTGCACAGGCCTGCATAAGCACTTTTAGTCTTCCGCCAGTCCTCCTTGCGAACTTAAGTCCCAACCGTTGTCAACGGGCAGTTCCACCGTGAACCTGGTGTATTTCCCTGGTTTGCTTTCAATCAGTATATTGCCATGATGTTCCTTTACTATTCCGTGGCTTATGGACAGGCCAAGACCGGTTCCGGATTCCTTCGGCTTTGTGGAATAAAAAGGCTCGAATATTTTGTTTTTCATCTTATTGGTTATGCCGTTGCCATTATCCGTGACAGAGATCCCGACCCATCTACGGCCATCCCTTTCGAATTTACTGCATGCAATATTCATTATCTTGTCGGCATCATATCCCGGGTATTTCTCATTGAGCGCATCCCTGGCGTTGGTCAGCAGGTTCATCAGCACTTGCTGTATCTGCTGGCTGCGGCATTTGATCTTCGGGATTCCTTCCTCGATTTCGATGCCGAGTGTTATCTGGTCTTTTTTTATTATAGTGTTGATAAGCGAAACAGTCTGCATGATTATATTTTCAACCGACGCATAACTGTGGCTTTGCTTGTCCTGCCTTGAAAACTGCAGGAGACTCCTTACAATCCCGGATATGCGCTCGGTTTCCCCGAGTATCTCCTTAGCATATGCTGCGACATTGTCGCCCTTTCCATCATCATCGATTATTATCTGGGAGTAATTCATTATTCCGTTCAGCGGATTGTTTATCTCATGGGCGACGCCGCTTGCCAGTGTTCCTATGGCCTCAAGCTTTTGCTGCTGGTAAAGGTGTCCCTGGATTTCCCTATTTTTCGCCTCCAGTTCCTTCTTTTCCGTTATATCCTGTACGAATGCCATCGCCCCGTCCTGCCCAAGATAAGTGAAAGGAACCGCCGCCACATCGACATACACAGGGGATCCATCCATTTTCAGATGAATTTCCTCTAAATGAGGAACCGCCTTCTTATCAATGTTCAGTTTCCTTATCCTGTCTTTTATAACATCATGATAATCAATATGGAACCTGTCGAACACCGGCGTCCCTATGAGTGTTTCTTGAGTTCCCGCACCGTACACCTCCAGCAAGGCCTTGTTGACGTAAGCAAATTTATTATCTGTCTGAATGAAAATGCCCACGGGTGCTTCCTCGACTATGTACCTGAACCTTTTTTCACTCGCGGATAATTCTTCGAGAGCCTTTACTCTTCTTGATATGTCGTGGATTATCGAGAATATCCTCTTCTTTCCGTTTGTAAGGAGTGTGCTGCTGTATACCTCTACATCCGCTTCCTGACCGGAGGCATTCCTGTGCTTGAAAAGAAAATAATTTGTTTTTTTCGTGACCGCTTCCGCCATCCGAGCCATTATCTCATCCCTGGGCAAGGTATTTATTTCGCTGATGTTCATCCTGACAAGCTCATCCTTCGAACGTCCATAAAACTTCTCGGCGGCCGGATTAACATCGACGATCGTCCCGTCCTCAGGTTCGAGGATCATCATTACCGTATGGTCGTTGTTGAACATCGCACTGTAACGTTCCTCTGACTCAGCTATCCTTTCCCTGTTATCGTAAAACTCCTTTTGATGGAAAAGGATCGAACATAGTATAACTGTGAAAACCGGATATATGGTCATGACCGGAAGTCCAATCTGCTTAATGACGGGAACAATGCTTCCCTTGGGTAAAAACAACATGCATGCAAGCATGGCCAGATGTATCGCTATTCCAAAAAGATAAAAATTCAAGTACAGATAGCGGGGTTTTTTCCCCTTGATGGAATTTCTCCATAACAAGCCTATGACAGCGGATGAAACTATAACAGAAATGCCTGTCAGCGTTCCTCCGCCGCCCATAATCAGCCTGAAAGCACCGGTTACCGCCACCAGGATCACCGATGGCCAGAACCCGAATGCCAGCGCCGTTGCGCCTATAAGAATGGAGCGTGTATCGAATACTATCCCGCCCTCAATCTTAAATGTCGTCAGCATCACGGCAATTCCTATAAGACTTATAAAGATGCTGCTTATGATAATCTTGAGATTTCTGCGTTCGGTCCTGATATTGTAACTGAATTCATGAACAACCGCCAGAACAATCAGCAGGGACGCATTATAGAGCATTGCCTTGACTATCTCCGGAAGGTTTTCCATATGGCCTCCTTAATCAACGAACTGACACGCACCCGGCTTGTTAACTGTAAAAAACAGTATATCATATTATACCAAGCGTAAAAACCGATTTCCATACAATAATTGTTAAATATTGTCGCCTCTTGAATTTTAGATATGCAAAAATAAAGCAAACTCAATTACATGATTGCCGGTTCGGTTAGTCCGGCAATATAAACCAGTCCTTCGATTTATTTATTCAAATAATTAAACAAAGGGCCACCTCCGGATATTTTACTTTTTGAACAGGCCTTTGATTCCCTTGAGTGCTCCGTCCGCTTTATCAAGCGAAAGTTTTGCCTTTACCCCGTCAATCACCGATTTGACCTGATCGTCAGGCAAATCAACACCCAGTACGGATTCAACCGCTTTTATCGGATCTTTTTTAAACTTGGCTGCGAAACCTTTGTCACTTTTTACTTTTTTGACAATTTCTTCGATTTTGCCCTTGATATCCATTTGCAGTTCCTCCTTTTATTTTATCTGATTTCATTATATATAGTCATTGTAAAATTTAAAAGTTTCCTGATAATACTTCCTGCGGAAAATTCTCTGGAAAACACCGCCGCTCAATCGGCTTTATTTGGAAATGTGATTGCATTTGTGTGTTCAAAGTTCCGCGGATTCAAACAATATCGGTAAAAATGGCGGCTGCAAATTTGACTTTAGTCATTCACCGGCTACTTTATACTCCGCAATATCCCTGATGCCGCATATAGAGACCCGGTTTGGCATTAACGGTTTGTGCTTACGTTTCTTTTGTACTGTACTTGTTTTGGCTTCATTCAACGACTTGGCTTGCCATTTTACGGTTTGTGCTTTCGTTGGTTTTGCACTGTACTTGTTTTAGCTGCATTCAACGACTTGGTTTGCCATTTTACGGTTTGTACTTTCGTTTCTTTGTAAGTAAAAGCGACTGTTTTACAGTCGCTTTTACTTTGGTGGAGCTGATGGGAATCGAACCCACGACTTCCACACTGCCAGTGTGGCACTCTCCCGCTGAGTTACAGCCCCGGGTCATGCGAATACCATTTTAGGTTAACGGCAGGCCTCTGTCAAGGACTCAAATTCCTTTGCCCTTTTTGGAATCCGGCATTATTTCCGGTTATTGAAACCCACGAAGCATAAGAGCTGTTTTTTAATTTTATGATATACTATGTTTCAGGAGATGTTTATGGCTGTTAAGTGTCCTGTCACCGGCAAAGAATGTCCTTATCTTCAAAAACTGGAAACAGACGTTTGTCCCAGGGAGCATGACTGCGACGCCGTAAAAAACTCATATTCGGAAATAATAAAAAAACCCCCGGCCTCAAAAAAAACCGTTGCATTGATAATAGCAGCGATTCTTATTCTTCTGGCATCAATTCTGGCCGTCTATCTATTTGTTTTTTCAAATGGGTTTCCCTTCGGATGGAATTCTCAGGGGAAAAACAATCCCGGCAATCCATCCGCGAACCAGCCGGAAACTTCGACGGCCTCACCGACACAGGCCGATGGCGCAGCGGTTGAAACGACGTCGCCCCCGACATCAATCCCTATTCCCTCAAAAACCGCACTGCCGCCTGTTCCGGTTACAGGCGAAGCGGCCTTGAAACCTGTTAGAATAGAATCTGACGATATATTGGCGGAAATAAGAGAAGTTCCACTTGATCAAGATGGCAAGATTGAGGTAATATCCTCTGCGGAAATTGTTTCCTGGTATGAAGGCAGCTATCTGCCGGGAGAGACGGGGAATTGCATTATTTTTGGCTTTCGGCATTTTGGAGGTCTTGCGGGTGCTCTCTACCCTCTCGACAAGCTTAGGACAGGCGATATCATAATCTTCACCCTGGACAACGGGCTGAAGGTTGTCCAGCAAGTATATGATTCAATAATATACCGGGATGGCTTCCTTCCCGCGGAAGTATTCGCACTTGATGGAGATGAGCCGAGAACCGTCATTATTTCGGAAACAGGAAACATTGATCCCACTACGGGCAGATACCTTGACTTCATCGTCGTCTTCGCCCATTGACGCAATCTATTTCCTGAATGTAATGTTCTTATTGAAAATATACTGGAAAACCCCCGCCATCACCACTGAAAGTACTTTTGCAATGAACTTTGGCAAATCCAACCAGATATAAAATGCGGTGAGCAAAAAGGATCCCAGTCCCATCCCGATTACACATACAACTGCAAAGGATATGAATCTTCTGACACGAAAATCAGTTTTTTTGAAATTGAATCTTGAATTAAGCTCAAAGCTTGTCAGTATGCCGAAGAAAACGCTGATAATGTTTGATGTCAAATAATGGAGCCTTGCAAGATCGGTCAGCGCAAAGAAAATGGACATGTCGACCGCCGTGGCAACAGTGCCGATCATTACATACAATATAAAATGCCTGTGCTTTTCAAGCAGTCCTTTCATTTTTACGCGTACCCTTCACCCGCATGAATCCAATTCCCGTCTTTATGTGGACCAGGGACTGGAATTACCTGTTCCATTGCAAATTCTCTCAGCCATCCGATTCCCGCATGTCGGCAATTCCTTCACGGATGCTGTAGCCGGGAGCCCATTTTAATATTTCCCTGATTTTGTCATTGCCAAGCCAACTATGCTGTACATCCCCCGTTCTTGCCGGTTTATATACAGGGCTCAATGGGTATCCATAGTATTCCTTCATGATAAAAAACAGCTCATTTACAGTTATCGCCCCGGAAGTGCCCGCATTTGCGGTAAAGCTTTTTGTTGACTCAAGCGCAAGGATGTTTGCATTGGCAATGTCCTTGACGTAGACAAAGTCCCTGGTTTGAGTTCCATCGCCGAATATATGGCAATCCTGTCCTTTTTTCATTCTGTCAGCGAATATGGCCACGACACCGCCCTCGCCCTCGGCCTTTTGTCTTGGGCCATATACATTGGCATATCTTAGAATGGCATATGTCATTCCGGTCAAGGAGGAATATTTTCTTATATAGTACTCCGGAACCAGCTTTGAGTAACCGTAGAAGGACTCTGGATTGCATGGGTGCCGCTCGTCAATCCCAAGATATACGGGGTTTCCATAGACGGCCGCACTTGAAGCATACACCATCCTTCCAATCCCGTGCTTTTTGCACATATCCAGCACATTTATGGTTCCCATTATATTTATCATCGCATCGAAGGTCGGATTCTTCATGGATTCCATGACATCTATCTGGGCGGCAAGATGTATGACGGCATCAGGCCTTGCCGTTTTAAAAAATGAGTCAAGTTCGGTCCTGTCCGCGACATCCCCTGTCAAAAGTCCGGCCCCCGGGTTCAGATTATTGGTGCTTCCGGTCGACAAGTTGTCAAAAACAATTGCTTCGTATCCCCTGTCAACAAGGGCGTCCACCACGTGCGAGCCTATGAAACCGCATCCTCCCGTTACTGCTATTTTCATATCATACCCCCAGAAAATCCTTCATGGCCTCGCAGGCCGCATCGGCGCTTTCCTTGTCCGGCATCTCGCTGAATACCCTTAGCAGCGGTTCCGTGCCGGAAAACCGGGCTATCAGCCAGCCTTTGTTTTCAAAATATACCTTCAGTCCGTCCATGTAGCTTGTCTTTATTACAGTCATCGGGAAATCAGGGAGCTTCCTGTCAACATACAGCATTTTCACAAGGCTTTCCTTTTTACAGGCATCGAAAGAATAGGCATTCTCAACCATCGTCCTGTATCCGTACCTTGAGTATATGTCGTTCAGCATCCCTGATATTTTCTTCTGGGTGACGCACATCATTTCAATAAGCAGGGTGGCCGCGAAAATCCCATCCTTGCCCTTGATATGCCCCCTGATGGTCAGCCCTCCGCTTGACTCGCCTCCGATTACCGCATCTGTCCGTTCCATTGCCGAACTGATATGCTTGAATCCAACAGGCACTTCATGGCATTTCATTCCAAAGTCCGCGGCCATATCGTCGAGGAGGCTTGTTGTCGCAAGGTTTCGAACGACATCGCCTTTCCATCCCTTGTATTTGAATAAATAGTAATAAAGAAGCGCAAGTATTTCATTAGGATGTATGAATCTTCCTTCATCGTCTATTACGCCCAGCCTGTCGGCGTCACCGTCGGTTCCTATGCCGATGTCATACTTTTTCTCAACCACCAGTTGCTTCAGGTGGAGCAGGGTTGCCGCCGATGGGGAAGGAAGTCTTCCTCCGAACAACGTGTCATGCCTGTCATTTATTATATCCAGGTCGCATCTCAATGTCAGCAGAATGGTCTGGAGACTGGTCTTGGATACACCGTACATTGGGTCGAGAAGGACACGAAGGTTTCTTTTTCTCACCGCCTCACTGTCAATCATGCCAAGAATTGAATCTATGTATTCATTCGAGGGGTCTGTTTTTACGATTAGTCCGTCAGAACATGCCTTCTCGAAATCAATTGACTTTATATCGGTTACCTTATCAATATATTTTTCTATCAGATCGGTGGTTTCCATCGATGCGTCCCGCCCGCCCGAAGTAAATATCTTGACGCCGTTGTATATTGCCGGATTATGGCTGGCCGTAACCGCAGCCCCATAGTATGCTTCCTTTTTCTTGACTTCAAACATAATAAGCGGAGTCGGTGCATTCTTGTCAATGAGTTCGGCAGGCACATCGTTGCCCGCCAAAACCTCACATATCCACCTGGCTCCCAGATCGGAAAGAAATCTTCTGTCATATCCGATTATCACAGGTTTGTCATCCTTCCCGGAATCCTTTATCTCGTTGCAAATCGCCTGGGTAAGCAGCCTGATGTTTGCCTTTGTAAAATCCTCTCCGATGATGGACCTCCAGCCGCCGGTTCCGAATTTAATCATTTTATCATGCCTCCCCTTTTTTTAAGAACATTCTCAATTCTCTCAAGTTCCTCCGGCGTATTTGCCCCGATTGCTTGTTCAGTATCATGTATTGTATTCATTACAACTTTAAGTCCGCTCCTGCGCATTATACCGGGAAGCTCCGTCAGATAGTATTCACCCTGCGAATTGTTACAGTCAAGCATATTCAGATACCTGTACATATCCGGCACATTGCACACCATGACCCCTACGTTCGTTTCCCTTATCTTTCTTTCTTCCTCAGAGCAGTCCCTGTGCTCCCTGACAGCCAGAAACATTCCGTTCTTATCCCTTATGATCCTTCCGTAATGGGGCAATTCCTCATCAGTCCCGTATACGCAAGTAAGATTCGTACAGTCCGCTTTCTCATTTCGGTGCATTTCAAACATTTGCCTGTATGTTGATTTCATGAACAGGGGCATATCGCCGAAAGTTATGAGAACCGGGCCCCTGTATCCGGACAAAGCATCCTCCGTCACCGCCGCAGCATGCCCTGTTCCCTTCATTTCCAGCTGATCAACATATGTGTAGCCGGGACCAGCGCCATTTATGACAACATCCTTTTTGTAACCAACGACTATAATTATTTCATCGCAGAAATCAAGATTCTCAATAACATAAAAAAGCAGGGGTTTTCCCAGGGCGTTCCTCATAACCTTAGGCATTCCATGGCTTTCACTATCAAGCCTTTTGCCCTTTCCCGCTCCCAATACTATTGCCTTCATTCGCAACCTCCCTTTTCAGTCGCTGCCCCGCCGGCTGTTTTGACAATTC
Organism: Clostridia bacterium; assembly: GCA_016935835.1. GTDB lineage: Bacteria > Bacillota > Clostridia > DUPQ01 > DUPQ01 > JAFGQE01. The sequence goes on from JAFGQE010000071.1 coordinate 9,335, forward strand.
TTCCGGGATATCCCTTGGCACCCACCGCGCCGATTATACGCCCGGCATCCTTTTCATGGCAGAAAATATAACAGCATCCACCTCCGCCCGTCCCGTTGAGCTTGCCGCCGAGTGCGCCGCTGTGTATTGCGGTATCAAGTATTTCCTCGATTGAATCCGTGGATATGCCAAGTCCGTCCCTAAGCCGGCAATGATGGCCGTAAAGCATTTCACCCAGCTTTTCCGGCGTCATGGCGCCGGATTCGTGCATTGCCAGGAATTGTTTCAGGATGTCATAATTATAAAGGGCGGCCATTGCCGGCATTTTATACGCCTTTGGAATATTTGATTCGCCTAGCTTTTTGATGTCTATATCTGCAATGCTGTTCAGACCGATTGCCCTGACCGCTTCCTCAACGGGTTTCCTGGCTGTTTCAAGAACTTTTATCGTGTCCTTTCTCTGCAGACTGTCGAATAGAATGAATTCCCCGCAAGGGAGATTCCCAAGCTTTTCCATGGTCGGATTCTTTATGTCTGAAAAACCAAATCTCCGGATGCCTCCATAAGCGCTTGCCATATGGTCCATTTTCCCACCCGGCTCATTGAACTCCGAAACCTCCGCCTCATATGCCATCTGCGCAAGCTCCGAAGCCGAATTCTTTATATCCGCGTCAATGCATTCCAGGACGGCTTTGATCAAGGCCACCACCATGGTGCTTGAAGAGCACATTCCTTTGCCTATGGGAATCTCTGAATCCATTTTTATATCAAAACCCGAGGATATGTCATATCCCCGCCTCTTTATAACATTGAAGCAACTTTTAAAATAGTCCCGGGAGCCGGTGTAAATTAATTCACCTGAAAGGTCGTAAACAAATCTTTCATATCTTTCCCCTGTGTTTTCCTGATTGAGGGTATCTATTTTTTCATCCTTGATCCTTATTACCGCAAGCCCGTCGTCCCTGGCGGATATTTCCGCATGGAAACGAAGGTCGATTGCCATTGTAACAACTTCAAGATGGTGGTAGTCAAGATGCTCCCCGAATAAGCACAGCCTGCTTGGCGCCGATACTAAAACCGTCATTCCTCATCCTCCGATAAAAACTCAAGAACATGATTGAAATCATATATCACTGACTGAAGCATTTCCTTCTCAGCCTTTCCCATAAGCTCCGGATTAAGTATTCTTTTTAGATTGGCACGCATGTCATCCTGTATTTTACCGGCCATGTCAAGGTTCGCATCAAGATAGTCGTCAAGCTCAATCATTGCGGTTTCCGATTCCTCCGGATCTATGCCGTATACATCATCGAATTCATCCTTGTCAACCGATAGCGCAGCCAGGACACCATCGAGCTCGTATACCATCATTCCCGTTATATTGTTTTCAATTATACGTATGCATTCGCTTCTTATGACATTCATTTCCTGTTTCCGTTGATTCGATAAAAGCTCCTTGATTCTGTTAATGAAAATCATATTAAGTTGTTTGACAAATGATACTTCCTCATAATAACGAAGATTGTCATAGGCCCGCACCAGTCTGTCAAGCAAAGCGGTATAAAGCACTGATATTGATTTGTTGCCCGGATTTTCATCAAAGATAAAGAGTTTTTCGCGGAAACTACCGGTCATTTGCCTGATATCCCTGGCTTCCCTTTTATATCCGTTGAAAAAATCACGGACTTCCGCCGATATTTCAACCGCAAAACCTTTCTTTGCCTTTGAAGATTTTTTCTTTTCAGTGGAGATGTTGTATGCGGATATGTCGGATACGGCATAATCGAGGTATTCATCAATTACATCATTTATTACAGCTTCGGTTGCAACTTCAAGGGACAACAGCTTTCTGATTTTCTCAATGGGGTGCATTTGATTGTTTATATCCTCCATTATGTCATCAAGCAATTTACGTGGATATCCTTCGGGCGTCTTGTTCAGTTTTTGCATCGCCATGCCGAATTTTGTGAATATCTGAAGGCTGTATATCCCAATGGAGACATGTCCGAATTTGTCGAACAGGTTTTGCAATGCCAATAGTTTTTCTTTTACGGTCCTGCTATTGTATCTGCCGCTGTCAATCCTGCCGAGTTCATTAAGAACTTCCCTTACAAATCCGGAGTACTCGAATTCATCGTATCCCCTCATTATTCCCGATATTGCGGATATAAACAGGCATCCTGCCTGTATCTTGTGGAATGTCTCCATATTGAACTGAGTGAAGGAGAAGACCGGTTTGAAGAGTTGGTAGAAACGCCTGGCATGAATGGTCTTCCTCGCCTCGGAATATTCGGTGATGTCATAGGAAAGGAATTCGTATATTGGTTCTATTCCCAATTCGGAAAGAATGACACCCATGCTTTTTTTCAATGCAAGTGTTTCCTGTGCGTTGATTATTTCATAACCATAGACTTTATTGATTATATCCACCGTATTATTTTCAGTCATCGTTCCTCCGGGACTTCTTATAAATTTCTTCCTGCTTCTTCTTATGTTTGCATCATTGGCCGCAAATTACTTTTTTACAAGCGGTTCAAAATGCTTTTCTATGGCCGGCCACGAGTAATAATTGATTATGGTTCCGCAAAGGCCGATGGTCAGGAATATCAGCAATCCATTGCCGACCATTATATGTATGGCATATGGTGCAATTGTAATGAATATACACAGAATCAGTATGGCAATATTCGGAAATAAACGGAGCAATGCAAATACAAAGGAATACCTGTAAAGTTTTACAATGCTGAGATTGTATCCTATCATAAGCTGGTAAATGTAAAAATGCATCATGAAGAACAGAAAAAGGAAGATGACAATCAAATAGACAATGACAGCTTCCATGAACCCGTCAAGCACCTGCGGGTAAAACTGGATGGCAATCCCCGAAAAAAACAAAACCGCAATATCAATTACAGTGACAAGCATTGATTTCCAGAAAAACTTTTTTATATTCGACCACATGTCGCTCCAGATGAAGACCGCCTGCCCTTTCACAAAACCCCTGTATACATATGTTGCCCCTGCGGCCGCAGGACCGAATACAGTTATCGGAATGGTCACCAGGATTGATCCAATCATAAGTCTTCTGATAAGGTCAATCAAGGCCGAATCCGATGGAGTATAAATCTTATAATTAAATATTCCCGCACCCTGCGCCGGAATAAACCAGTATGATACCAGCCAGACAACGGCAAAAAACGGAATGTAAAACAAGAAGCTGATTATGTTGACCTTAGTAATATCCCATATTTTTCTCATCAGCAGGTTTACAAGCCCCATGAATTTACCATTTGCCTTTGGTTCGTCTTTTTGCTGTTCCTGCTTATATCCAAATATTCCAGCCATTTTATCTCTCCTTCTTCATCAAAACGACCTTCCCGCATCCATAGTCCATGGATTACTGTTCCAATGCGGTTTTGCTCAGGATGTGCCTTACCAAAATATCCGCGCATTCATCCGCATTATGCAGGACCGTGTCAATAACAAGATCATCCCCGCTTTTTTCGTCAAATGGGGCCGATATACCTGTAAAATCCTCAATTTCTCCTGAAACCGCCTTTTTATACAAACCCTTGGGATCTCTTTCAATGCAGGTTCTGATGTCGCATTTGATATATACGCCGTTATAAAGGCCCCCGAGAATGTTCTTTGCAGTTATCCTGTTTTTCTCGAGCGGTGTTATGAATGCTGAAATTACTATTACACCTGCGTCCGCAAGCAGCTTTGCCGTTTCCGCAGCTCTCCTGATATTCTCGTCCCTGTCTTTTTTTGAAAAGCCCAGGTCTGAGTTGAGACCGCTTCTCAGGTTGTCCCCATCCAGCCGATAACACAATATCCCCATGGAAAAAAGCTTTTCCTCGGCAAGCCTGGAAATAACGGATTTACCTGATCCCGATAGACCATAAAGCCAGAATGCCATTCCCAGCCGTCCGGTAATGCCAGCCCTGTCATGCCCGCGTATACTCCCCTCAAAAGAAAAAATATTTTTTTCCATCAATGCCTGCCGCCTCCGTCAATAAATTATATCATATACAGGGCAAACAGCGGCATCTGACTTTTGGAGCGCTGTTTAGAATTCCTTTTCATCAAATCAAGATTTTATATCTTTTTTTCAAACCGCCTGCAAACAGGTTATTCCCGAGCACAAAAAAAGCGCCTTGTTTTCACAAACCGCCTTCTCTGGTGCGAGGAATGGGACTCGAACCCACACTCTGTAAGGAACACGGCCCTCAACCGTGCGCGTCTGCCAGTTCCGCCATCCTCGCACATTGATATGCAAAAAGTATTATACCCAATTGCTCTTTTATGTGTCAAGATAAATATATCCAACGCCAAAACCATGTCTTTGAAAAAATATCCACGATATGCTTTTTGTTGCATTAAGCGACATGGAATCTATTTCTCCCCGGCCCCCGGTGCCTTCCAGCGGGTTCGCAATTGTTCTATATCAAAGTTTTGCCATATGCAGTTGCTTCCTCAACTGTCTTGAAAAATCTTTCGCTGCCGATTTTTTCATATACCTTGCTTCCCAAAAGCTCTTTTTTTGCCTTTGGATTCAATCCTGAAACGAGAAGTTCAATCTTTTTGGAATTACACTGCCGGACAACCACCTCGAATGTACGCAATGCCGTTGCATCAATGAAAGGTACGTTTCTCATCCTGATTATGACAATTCTCGTCTGGCTGTTCAATGTCTTGATGCCGTCAATGAATTTTTCGGCGGCAGCGAAAAAGAAGGGGCCGTTTATTTCATAAATCTGGATGCCGGGAGGCATAGACCCGTAAGGGATTATGTCTTCTCTCTCGATTCCGTTTGCTTCCTCCGCCGCATCCATTTTTATTTCCTTGACATTTGTTACATCAGCCATCCGCTTCATGAACAGTATTGCCGCCAGGACCATTCCTACCTCTATTGCTACAACAAGGTCGATCATCACCGTCAAACCGAATGTTATCAGCATTACCGCAAGGTCGCTCTTTGGTGATTTGAACATAGCAAGGAATTCCCTCCATTCGCTCATGTTGTACGCCACCATTATAAGTATCGCCGACAATGCCGCCATAGGAATGAGTTTTGCAAGAGGCAGAAGAAATATCATTATAATAGCCAGGACTATGGAATGGACTATCCCGGCCACAGGTGTTCTTCCACCGTTTTTGATGTTCGCCATTGTTCTTGCAATTGCGCCGGTGGCCGGTATGCCTCCAAAGAAAGACGATGCGATATTCGCCATTCCCTGTGCTATCAGTTCGGTATTGGACCTGTGTTTGCCCCCTATCACGCCATCGGCCACCACTGCAGATAGCAATGATTCGATTGAACCCAGGATTGCAATTGAAACTGCCGGGCCTATAAGGCTTTTAACTAATTCCATATTTATGACGGGAAAGGCGGGGGCGGGGAAAGTTCCCGATAGATTTTGGAATTTCCCGCCTATCGTCATCACATCCATCTTGAAGAAAAACACAGCCGCTGTCGTAAATATGATTGCAATCAATGACGCAGGTATTTTTTTGCTGACTCTTGGCCATAATATAAGAATGGCGAGGGCGGCCGCACCCACCGCAACCGTCTCCCAACGGATTTCACCCAGCGATGAAATTATATTCCGCCATATCTCAAGAAATTCCGTTGGGTTTCCCTTGAGTTCAATCCCCATGAAATCCTTTATCTGGGATGTAAATATTACAAGCGCTATGCCGCTGGTAAAACCTGAAATTATCGGATATGGAACAAATTTGATTACACTGCCCAGGCGAAGCAGTCCAAATAATATCATTATGACCCCGGCCATGAAGGTTGCGGTTATCAGTCCGGATATTCCATGGGCCGCCACGATATTATATACAATGATCATGAACGCTCCGGTCGGGCCGCCTATCTGTACGCGGCTGCCGCCAAAAAACGAAATGATGAATCCGGCAATTATTGCGGTGACAAGGCCTTTTTCAGGTGTTACCCCTGATGCGATTCCAAGGGCGATCGACAGGGGAAGCGCAATTATTGCGACTATCGTACCGGCGGTTATGTCATTGATAAACTGTTTCTTGGAATATGTTCTGAGAGTTGTAAATAGCTTTGGTTTAAATGTCTTCATTCTCGTGCTTTCTTGGTTTTCCTCTTGACCGGGAAAATGGCTAAACATATTCTACCACTTCTTTTAAAATTGACAAGCAAAATATTCGCCTTGCCCCAAAATCATCAGCCTGCCGCAGTCTTTGCGTCCCGCCGGTGTCCAACCGTCGGATTCCGTTGATTTCTATGATGCCTTTTCCAAATAAGCAAAAAGGAATCTCACATCTTTTAAATCATTTGCTTTTATACTATAATTGATGGCAGTAAGAATTCTTCATCTGAATGGAGCGAACCGATGGATGCCCCGAAATACCTGATCAAAATACCCGGCTTATCCCATGATGACCAGACAAAGTTCATCTATTCAAATCTTGAGTTAAATCTGGAACGCCTTAAGATTGCGTGCCTTGTATTTGTAATCATTGAGCTTACGATGCTTATAATCGCACTCCTGCCCGGAATCGTGAATATCAGCGGAGCCAGCAGGGAAAATTACATTGTC
>JAFGQE010000072.1 GCA_016935835.1 Clostridia bacterium
ATAATTAAGGTGGGAATGTGATTATACTTGGAATAGATCCCGGATATGCAATAGTAGGATACGGAGTTATCGATTATGACGGAACCAGGTTTTCCGTATTGGAATATGGTGCGATATCCACTGATGCAAAAACCGATTTTTCCAAAAGGCTTTTGGAAATTCATCTTGAAATTGAGAAACTGATTAAAAAATACAATCCTGCGGCTCTTGCAGTCGAGGAACTTTTCTTTAACACGAACGCAAAGACGGCGCTTAAGGTCGGGCACGGAAGGGGAGTGGTCATGCTTGCCGGGGCATTGAACCAAATTGAGGTTTTTGAATATACCCCTCTTCAGGTAAAGCAGGCGGTTTGCGGGTATGGGAGGGCTGATAAAAATCAGGTTCAGCAAATGATCAAGGTCATTTTGAAACTGGATGAGATACCAAGGCCCGATGATACGGCGGATGCGCTTGCGGTTGCCGTATGTCATGCGCATTCGCACGGGTTCACTGATTACAGGACAAGAAGCGGCAGGAAAGCAATGGGTGTATGATATGTACGATTATATCAAAGGGAATATAACTGCCGCTGGCAATGATTTTCTGGTGATTGAGAACAACGGCATTGGCTACAGGATCAATACATCTGTCAACACCCTGGCCAAGCTGCAGAAGAATGACGATAACACGACGGTATTCACTTACCTTCACATAAGGGAAGATATAATGCAGCTGTATGGTTTTTCCGATAAAGAGGAACTGGCGCTTTTCACGATGCTGATCGGAATTTCGGGAATCGGACCAAAGGCGGCCATTTCGGTTCTTTCAGCCTTCACCCCGAGGGCCGTCGCCCTTGCGATAGCCGGCAATGATGCAAACGAACTTTCGAAAGCAAAGGGCATAGGGAAAAAAACAGCGCAGAGAATCATTCTTGAGCTGAAGGACAAATTCAAGGAACTCGAAAGGGAATCCCAGGCCGGAGACTATGAGGAACATACGGAAAATGTCGTGGCCGATGAGGCAAGGACGGCTCTGATGGTGCTTGGATATAATCCCAGGGAAGCCATGAGGGCAGTTGAAAGCTGCATTGTGGATAACATGACTGTCGAGGAACTGATAAGGAAATGCCTTCTTGACATAAACGGCTGACGGAGGGGAAATGGAAGAAGAAAGAATTGTGGACAACAGTTTCATAAACCAGGATTTCACGGAAAACAACCTAAGGCCGAGGAATTTCGACGAGTATTTCGGGCAGGACAAGGTCAAGGCCAACCTTAAGGTTTTCATCGAGGCGGCGCGGATGAGGGAAGAACCCCTTGACCATGTGCTGCTTTATGGACCGCCGGGACTGGGCAAGACAACGCTGGCAAATATAATAGCATCTGAGATGAATGTCAATCTGCGGATAACAAGCGGTCCTGCGATTGAAAAGGCGGGCGACCTCGCGGCCATTCTGACGAACCTTCCCGACAAATCCGTTCTTTTCATAGACGAGATACATCGACTCAACAGGACCGTTGAGGAGATACTCTATCCTGCGATGGAGGATTTCGCACTGGATATAATCATCGGGAAGGGACCCAGTGCGAGGAGCATCCGGCTTGAGCTTCCGAAATTTACATTGATAGGAGCGACGACAAGGGCGGGGATGCTCACATCGCCGCTCCGGGACAGGTTCGGTGTGGTTAACAGGCTGGAGATGTATTCGGTTGAAGAGCTTAGGACGATAGTAAAAAGATCGGCCGGAATTTTGAATATCAAGATAAGCGAGGACGGCGCCCTGGAAATAGCCAGGAGGTCGCGCGGGACACCAAGGATAGCCAACAGGCTGTTGAAGAGAATCCGCGATTTTGCGCAAGTGGAGGACAGGGATACCATTGACGACAGAATAGCAGACATGGGTCTTCGGGCCCTTGAGGTTGACGAGATAGGGCTGGACGCCGTCGACAGGAAACTGCTCATGTCCATTATAACTAAGTTCGCAGGCGGCCCTGTGGGCCTTGAAACGCTATCAGCAAGTATAAGCGAAGAGAAGGATACGATTGAGGATGTATATGAGCCGTTTCTGCTCCAGCTTGGATATATCAACAAGACTCCCAGGGGAAGATGCGCAACAAAGATAGCATATGAGCATCTGGGAATTGAGTATAGGGAATAATGTTATGAAACTGCTCCTTCATGTATGCTGCGGCCCCTGTCTGGCTGCATTTGATGAATACTTCAAGCAGAAAGGGATACAGTACTCCGGGTATTTCTATAATCCGAACATTCATCCTTATCTGGAGAACACCAGGAGAATGAGGACATTCATGGAATATGCAGCCGGGCTTGGTCTTGAAACAATCGTCGACCCTCAGTTCGACCTTGCAACATGGGAGAATAAGCTGGGCTCGCTGTCGGATTCGGAAAGATGTGCCTATTGCTATAAAAGAAGAATCGAGGCTTGTGCAAAAACCGCCGCGGCCAATGGCTTTACGCATTTTACCACGACGCTTCTGATAAGTCCTTACCAAGACCACGATATGCTCAGGGAAACCGGAATGAGGGCGGGGGAAAAATTCAGGGTGGAGTTTTATTATCATGATTTCAGGGAATTATACAGGCATGGACAGGACATCGCCAGGGAAGCAGGAATCTACAGGCAGAAATACTGCGGATGCATATATTCGTACAATGATTCAAGGTTCAGGGAGAAGATCAAATGGGACTGAGGTTCGGTAATCGCTCCACTTTATCATGCTTTTTAAACCGTCTTATGGCAGCCGGCATTAATCCCGGGAGCCAGGATTGACAAGCTGATAAATTGCTATTAATCCCAAAATAGACTAAAATGTAGCAATGAAGAAAGTATTGCCGGCAATAATTCTTGTTGTATTGTTAATTAATATTTGCTCCTGTTCAAGAACAGACGGCGTTCTTCCGGGCGAATCACCCGCCATACCCGGCAACACCCTTTATCCGAATCCATCGCCTTCGAATGAATCCCCGGACCCATCGGCGGATACTCCTTTGACTACAAACGAGCCCTCGCCGTATCCTTCCCAGGAAGCTTCGCCATCGCCGGCCAATTCGCCGGTTCCCTCGCAAAGCGACACTCCCACACAGCAGCCGGCGGTGACGCCGGAACCGACCGCATCTCAAACGCCGGTTCCTTCAATAAGCCCGCAGCCCACGGCATCGACTGCACCTTCGCCTTCAGCCGAACCTACGGCGACCGTGATTCCCGGACAAAGCCAGACGATTGCGCCGACACCATCCCCGACGCCTGCGCCGACACCAACGCCTGCTCCTTTACAGACTGAAACAACGGCGCCTTCGCCTTCTGCAACTCCTTCGGAAACACCAGCGCCGACACCATCGCCTTCAACAGCTCCAGTTCAGGAACCTGAATTTACTTCCGTTCCCGGGACGCCCATATCCATTGACTACGGCAATATAAAGAAGGGTATCATCGGGATTTTATACGGTGTCAATTCAAACAACAGGCTTAAAGTAAGGATTTCACTGGACGGCACTACAATGACATACGACCTTCTTCCCGGAAAAGTCTCATATTTCCCCCTGCAGCTTGGCAACGGGGAATATACATTCAAGATTTATCAGGAAGTAAACAATTCAGGAAAATTCACAACGGTTCATTCGGAGAAAATCAACGTATTCATACCTGATGAATTGCTTATTTACAAAGCTTCAATAGTAAATATTTACTGGACCCCGGAAATGGCGGCAATAGTATTTGCATATGACAGGACTGACGGAACAGAATATGAATGGGATATGGTGAAGGAATTATATAAATATATCGTTGAAAAATACCGCTATGATTATGAAAAGCTTGCAAAAATTCAAAACCTTGACCCGGGGTACATACCGGATGTCGAAATTGTATTCCTTGACCAAAAGCTGATATGCTACGATTATTCGGTATTATTCGCATCCATGTTGAGAAGCCTTGAGATACCTGCAAGACTGGTTACGGGATACGCAGCCGGAATGGACGGCTACCATGCCTGGAATGAGGTTTATAATCCGGATACGCTCAGATGGGTCGTCATGGATCTTACTCACGACGCCGCCTTCTTTGAATGGGGGAAAAGCTACGAGATGGAAAAAGATCCGGATGATTACGATATAAAATATATTTATTGACCCAAGGTGGATTCAGGAACGATTTTGCAGATTTGACAGATGTTTAAGTAAGCTCGGTTTTAAATGTTTTTTATAAAATCAAGAAAATGTCAATCCCGGGAATCGCTGAAGGCGTATATTGCTGAATATACGGAAGACAGCCCATATCTTGACAGGCAGGTGTACCTGTACTATAATTTCTAGAAAAGCAATGGGGGGAGGTTGGAATGGCGCATTATTATGATTCTGTTTCAAGGACGTTCAGCGAGTTTCTGCTCGTGCCCAATCTGACGACAAAGGAATGTCTGCCCGGCAACATCAGTCTCAGCACACCATTGGTAAAATATAAAAAGGGGGAAACCCCGGATATAACCCTGAACATACCGTTTGTTTCCGCAATTATGCAATCGGTGTCAAACGACTCGCTTGCGATTGCCCTTGCGAAATGCGGGGGTCTTAGTTTTATATTTTGTTCGCAGCCTGTCGAAAGCCAGGCGGAGATGGTAAGGAAAGTCAAGAAATTCAAGGCCGGTTTTGTTGTGAGCGACTCGAATATAAAACCGGATGATACGCTTGACGATGTTATAAGGGTCAAGGAATCGACCGGCCACTCGACGATGGCGGTTACTGAGGACGGAACACCAAACGGCAGGCTGATGGGAATATTGACAAGCAGGGACTACAGGCTTTCCAGGGATTCGATTTACAAGAAAGTCGCTGAAATAATGACGCCTTTTGATAAGCTCATAACCGGTGACCTCGGAATCAGCCTGAAGACTGCAAACGACATCATATGGGACCATAAGCTCAATTGCCTTCCGATAATCGACAGGTCCGGCAATCTGGCTTATTTGGTTTTCAGGAAAGACTATGACGACCACAAGGATAATCCGGAGGAAATGCTGGACTCTGAAAAGAGATATCTTGTCGGCGCCGGTATAAATACAAGGGATTACAGGGAAAGGGTTCCTGTTCTCCTTGAAGCGGGAGCCGATATACTCTGCATAGATTCTTCCGACGGCTTTTCAGAATGGCAGTCGGAAACAATCAAGTGGATAAAGGAAAACTATGGCGAAAGCATCAAGGTAGGCGCCGGCAATGTGGTCGATGGCGAAGGTTTCCGATATCTTGCGGAAAGCGGTGCGGATTTCATTAAGGTTGGAATAGGCGGCGGGTCGATTTGCATAACAAGGGAACAAAAGGGAATAGGCAGGGGACAGGCTACCGCCGTAATCGAAGTTGCCGGGGCCAGGGACAGGTATTACGATGAAACGGGCGTTTTTATACCGATTTGCTCTGATGGCGGAATAGTCCACGACTATCATGTCGTCCTGGCGCTTGCGATGGGCGCTGATTTCGTCATGATGGGACGATATTTCGCAAGGTTTGACGAAAGCCCCACAAAAGTCATTAAGCTCGGCAATAATTATGTGAAGGAATACTGGGGGGAAGGCTCGAACAGGGCCAGGAACTGGCAGAGATATGATTCAGGGGATTCACCGATTATGAAATTTGAGGAAGGCGTCGACAGCTATGTCCCGTATGCGGGCAAGCTGAATGACAATCTTATGAAAACGCTGGGGAAGATAAAGTCCACCATGTGCAGCTGCGGCTCGTCAAGCATAAAGGATCTGAAGAACAAGGCGCGGATTTCGCTGGTATCTTCAACCAGCATAATCGAAGGCGGCGCGCATGACGTCATACTTAAGGAAAAATCAGATTATTGATTAAAAGAATACGAACAAATGTTCACATTGCCGTTTTATTATGTTATAATGAAACGGCATTGCTGTGCAATTAATTTTAAATATAAGGCCGGTGGAATCATGAAGCATGATACGATTTTTGTAAAAGGCGCCAAGGAACATAATCTTAAGAATATAAACGTTAGCATACCAAGGGACAAGCTTGTTGTAATAACGGGAATAAGCGGATCTGGAAAATCATCTCTCGCTTTCGACACCATATATGCGGAAGGCCAGAGAAGGTATGTGGAAAGCCTTTCCTCCTATGCAAGGCAGTTCCTCGGGCAGATGAACAAGCCTGACGTCGAGTTTATCGAGGGGCTGTCCCCTGCGATATCGATTGACCAAAAGACCACCAGCAGGAACCCCCGGTCAACCGTAGGGACCGTCACTGAGATACATGACTATCTCAGGCTTTTGTTTGCGCGCGCAGGAATCCCGCATTGCCCCGAATGCGGACGTGAAATAAACGGACTTAGCCTTGACCAGATAACGGATTCCGTCATGAGGCTTGATGAAGGCTCGAAGATAATGATAATGGCGCCGGTCGTACGCTCGCGCAAAGGGGAGTATGAGAAGTTTTTGGGGCAGATTTTAAAGGACGGATTCACACGGGTTATGGTGGATGGCTCCATGTACGACCTGTCCGGGGATGCAATCAAGCTTGACAAGCAGAAAAAACATGACATAGGAATAATAGTAGACCGGCTGATAATAAGGCCGGGCCTTGAGAAACGGCTTGCCGATTCACTTGAGACCGCACTTGGAAAAGCCGAGGGCCTTGTTTCCGTCATCGGCGAGAATGGAAAGGAAACCCTCTATTCGCAGCTTCTTTCATGCCCGGAACACAACTACAGCATTGATGAACTGGCTCCGAGGATGTTCTCATTCAACAGTCCTTTCGGGGCATGCCCCGCATGCAGCGGGCTTGGCGTGCACCTCGAAATGGACCCGGACCTGATCATACCCGATAAATCGATTTCAATAATCGACGGAGCGATAAAGGTTGCGGGCTTCCAGTACAACGACGACAGCTGGGGAAAGGTAATATTCGAGGCAATATGCAGAAGATATAATGCGGATATAAAATTGCCTTTCAACAAGCTGCCTGAAAAAGTACAGGAAATAATATTATATGGGTCGGGCGGGGAAAAGTTCAATGTCAAATACAGGAACTCAAGGCTTTCATATGAAGCCGAGGAAAAAACAGAAGGCATTGTCAATATTGTAAAAAGAAGATATTTGCAGACGAAGTCCAGCCATATGAAAAGATATTATGAAAGTTTCATGAGCGCGAACCTATGCAATGAGTGCAATGGCTCCAGGTTCAAACCCGAGGTTCTTGCGGTGACCGTGGGAGGGAGGAACATTCATCAAATTTCATGCATGCCGATTACGGATTGCCTCGAATTTTTCGAAGGCCTTGAACTGAACGATACACAGATGATAATCGCGGAACCGATAATAAAGGAAATAAAGGCGAGGCTTAATTTCCTTGTGAATGTGGGCCTTGACTACCTTGACTTGTCAAGGACGGCGGCGACTTTATCGGGAGGCGAGGCCCAGAGAATTCGACTGGCCACCCAGATAGGCTCGGGGCTTATGGGAGTATTGTATATTCTTGATGAACCAAGCATCGGACTCCACCAAAGGGACAACAGGAAGCTTCTTGAAACATTGAAAGGAATGAGGGACATAGGAAACACGCTCATAGTGGTTGAACACGACAATGAGACAATAAGCGAGGCGGATTATATAATCGACATGGGACCCGGGGCGGGAATACACGGAGGAGAAATAGTCTGCCAGGGGACGCCCGGCGAAATAATGATGTGCGGGGAATCAGTGACGGGCCTCTACATGTCGGGCAGAAAGAAGATAAGTGTCCCTGAAAAAAGAAGGGAATCAAATGGAAGGCATCTCATTGTTCGGGGGGCGTTCCAGAACAATTTGAAGGGCATCGACGTTGATTTCCCCCTCGGTCTGTTTATATGCGTAACAGGTGTTTCAGGTTCAGGAAAAAGCTCCTTGATAACCGAGATCCTATACAAGGAGCTTGCGCACAGGATAAACAGGGCGAAAACAAAGAGCGGAAGGCATATCGC
>JAFGQE010000073.1 GCA_016935835.1 Clostridia bacterium
AATTTTCAAGCGATACGTCGGGCGGCACAAGATGGTCCACGGTGGGGATGAATCCTCCCTGTTCCACAAGGGGAAGAAGCGATGCAAGGTGATTCTCGATTTCACGCGGCCCCTTTGCCAGTTCCCTTTTGTCCACCCCTCCCCAAAGCCGGAGGTCCCTGCCGTATTTTTTACGAAGCTCAATCGGATCCTGGTCCTGTGACGCCCTTTCCATGGGCCAGATGGCATCCACCCCCGCATCCATGAGCAGCGGGAGCAAGGGCTCGCTGTTGCCGTCCGTGTCCACAACCGCGTACCTTACCCCTTTGCTTTTAAAGAAATCGACCATTCTGCGCATATGCGGGAAAATAAATTCCTTGTATTGCCCAGGGCTTAAAAGAGGACCGTTCTTCATGGCCATGTCCTCGTTTATGAATATGTAGTCGGGACTGATCTTTTCGAGAATGGGTTTTGAGAGCTCGATGGTGAAGTCTGCAATGAATTCCATCATCCCGTGCATCAATTCGGGCATGTCATACCAGGCGTAACAAAGATTCTCGGTTCCCATCCACTCCCTTGCGCGCCAGAAAAACCCCTTTGTTCCGCAGTTTTTGCTCATGACAAGGACATGGCTTCGATTATTCCACCCGTCGACTTTTTCAAGCCAGTCGGCGGGGTATCTTGACGGGATGTCTGGAACCAGGCGTTTCTGGAGTTCCATGAAGTCGCTTTTGGATTCCACGGGGAACGAAAGATACTGGTCCATGCATGACCTGCTGTTCCCGACCGCACCTTCCTTGAGCGCTTTTGTAACGATTCCCGAAGTATGCCTTTTGATTACATATCTGTCGGTTTCCTCGATTATCTGTTCCTCAAAGCCTGGAATCAGGCCGAAATCAATGGGAAGGTACTCCCTGGGGTCCATATCCCATTTGGGGTCCCCGACGAACCAGTTCCATTCGTATTCGCCGGTTGCAAGGCCCTCGGCCCTCCACCGGTCAACCGTCTGGGCCCAGACCCCGACCTCGTGGTTAGGAATCCTGTCCACCGGCTTATATTCCATCAAGGATACAAAACGATCCCTGTTGTTCATTTCATTCATTGCCAACCTCCGTCCGGTCAAAAGCAATAACATAATAACATAAGGCCCGGCAAGTTTACACTGCAAATATGCGTGTGTTATAATGTTGCTTACGGAGGTGTCCGATGGCTTTTCTAAAAACAACATACTCATGCTTTGCGAGGCGTCCATTCCTGATTATTTACATTGCGGCGCTTTCTTTGTTTTATTCCGTATTTCAGATCTTCAATCCTTTGATCGGCATTTTGCAGAACATCAGCGCAATCAATTCCGACAGCTGGACGGATTCGCTTGTCTACATATCAAAGGAGCTGTATACCGTCGGGAATATCGCCCTGTTGCTGCCCATCGCTGGAATCACGGCCGCCATACTGGCCTTGATTTCGGGAGTGCTGGCATCGGGGTTGATGAACATGTACTATGAGACACTAAGGGGCGGCAAGGAGAATACGGTTGATTTGATACTGGAAGGGATAAAAAAAGGATTTCTCAAGGTTTCATTCATATTCCTGGAGCTTTACCTTTCCGTCATTGCCCTTATATTGATTATTCCTTTGACATCCGTGCCTGCCATAATAATTTCTCAAAAAACAATTGAAAATGGAAACTCCAATATCTTCACAACAAAGATTATAGCAATCCTGACGGTGGCGGTGCTTTTCTCCGCGCTGGCCCTCATAGTCATGTCATATATATTCAGGTTTCCATCTGTTTTTTATTTCCTAAGAAGACCCATTGAAAAATCAAAGAATGTTGTTTCGACAGCATTTTGGAGATATTTCGGGGCAGTGTGCCTTTTAACGGCATTGATTCTGATGAACGAGTTCATGTTGCTGGGAATCGACAGCAGGGTGCTTGAGTTTTTCATTGGGTGGATAACCCATACGGTGCTTCTGGCTGCGGTAAGCGCGGTTTCGTTCACGGGATATCATATGATGCTAAGAAGGTTCAGGCGCGACTGAACATATTCACTTCATGCATCCCAAAATGTTATCATCATGTCCAAACGGGTAATATATAAACCTTGATTAATTTTTTGGGAGTCGGTATGAACAAGAACAAGGCATTGGGTTATATTCTTATCGGAGCGGCCGTCGTACTGGTCGCGCTTATAGTGTTTTTCATAGTTCGCGGAATAAATGCAAGGATACCGTCCCGGATGGAAGGCGGAAACGCATCGTCGAGGTTTACCGTATTCGAGGACAGGATTGAGGCGGGGGACATTGAATTTGCCGGAATTGACGGCGGCACGTTCAGGCTCAGTGATTTCAGGGGACGGAATGTCGTCATTAACTTCTGGGCGGTCTTTTGCCCGCCATGCGTGGACGAGCTCCCGGATTTTGACAGGGCGGTTTCCGTTCTGGCTGATATGAACACAGTTGTAATCGCCATCAATGTGACGGAACCGGCGGAAGAGATCCGTAGGTTCATGGAACAAATGAAGATAACGGACCTTGACGTATATCTTGACATCGCTGGAAATTCTTCCAAAACCTATGGAATAGATACAATACCAAGGACGATTATCATTGATGCCGACGGCTATATAAGGGCTGCCGCCAGGGGCGCCGTGACATACGATGACCTGATAAATACAGTGGGAGACATGCGATGATTCAGCCGGATGCGGTTTATGATGTGATGATAATAGGAAAGGGCCCTGCAGGGATCTCGGCTTCCTTATATACCCTGAGAGCCGGGCTTTCGACCATTGTTATTTCAAAGGGCGGGGAAAGCCTTGGGATGGCGGAGAAGATAGGGAATTATTACGGGGTCCCCGGGGATTCCACCGGGGCTGATTTACTGGATGCGGGAGTGGCGCAGGCAAAAGCCCTGGGAGCCGTGATGGTCGAAGATGAGATAGCAGGACTTGATGCCGGTGATGTTATCGAACTGACGGGGATGAAGGGAATATACCGCGGCAGGAGCCTCATACTTGGCATGGGCGCGCCAAAAAAGAAATTCAAGGCTGTCAACCTGGATAAATTCGAAGGCCGTGGAATAAGTTACTGCGGCATATGCGACGGCTTTTTTTACAAGGGCAAAAAAATCGGCGTGGTGGGGAACAAGGACTATATGGCGCATGAGGCGATGGACCTTCTTAATATATCGGACAACCTGACAATACTGACCAACGGAATGGAGATAGAGCTTGAGGAAACAAAGCCAGGTGATATAAATGGATTGAAAATATACAAAGATCAGATCAAGGGATTTTTTGGTGACGAATTTCTGCAGGGCGTGGAATTTGCCTCGGGAAGAAAAGAGCATTTTGACGGAATTTTCATAGCGTACGGAAGCGCGTCGGCTGCGGAGCTGGCAAAAAAGGCAGGCATCATGACCGAAAACGGGGTGGTTGTCGTTGACGAAAGCCAGCGGACCAACATAGCCGGAATATTTGCCGCGGGAGACTGCACGGGCGGATTCAGGCAGGTTGCCGTCGCCGTTGGCGAAGGCGCGGTTGCCGCAAAGTCTGTGATAGAGCATCTCCGCTCCATCAGGACATCAGCCGGGGGATGGACATAATCAGCAAATACTGTATAATATATTAAGTAGTTTACGGGGGAATTGGGATAAGGTATTGTATGGAAGACCTTGAAAGGTTTTTGGATTATGATGCTTTGTCTTTTTATTTTGCCGGCAAGCATGAAGGCCTGGCCCGGTGGGAGGAGATCGGCGCCGTATAATCCGGAAATTCTTGAAATAAAAAGTAAAAAAATATATAATGCATAGGCTGGTGCAAAAAAATGAGTTATTGCGAAGGAGCGGCAGAATGATAGAGATCAAGAATCTGACAAAGAAATACGGTCAGGTTGTAGCCGTAAACAACATAAGCTTCAATGTTAACAAGGGCGAGATACTTGGCTTCCTGGGGCCCAACGGAGCCGGGAAATCCACTACAATGAATATAATAACAGGCTATCTCCCCTCGACATCGGGAACCGTCAAGGTCGATGGATACGATATCATGACGCATCCAGCGGAAGTCAAGAGAAGAATCGGGTATCTGCCCGAGGCGCCGCCCCTCTACAGGGACATGACGGTCACCGAATATCTGAAGTTTGTTTCGAATCTCAACTATGTTCCTAAAAAAAAGCAAAAGGGCCAGATGGCCGATATAATGGAACTCGTGGGTCTTACGGACCACAGGAAGAGGCTTGTTGATAATCTTTCCAAGGGATACCGGCAAAGGGTCGGACTTGCACAGGCGCTGATCGGCAATCCCGAGGTTCTGATACTTGACGAGCCGACCGTCGGCCTGGACCCGAGGCAGATCATTGAAATCAGAAGGGTTATCAAGGCGCTGGCGAAGGAAAGGACAATAATACTAAGCTCCCATATACTCCCGGAGGTCAGCGCGATATGCGAAAGGGTTGTAATAATAAACAAGGGTGTGATTGTGGCGGAAGATACGCCCGAAAGACTTTCCATGGGCCTGGACAGGGCGATGAAGCTCAGCATAACCATAGTCGGGCCAAAGGACAAGGTAATTGAGGCGGTTAAAAAAATAGACGGGGTGAAATATATGGAGGCATCATCGAAAACAGGTGAGAACGCCTATAAATATATGCTCGAAAGCCAGACCGAGGAAGACATCAGGGAAAAGCTGTTTTTCGCAATGGCGGAAAACGGATGGCCGATAATAGAGATAAAGCCAAGCGTCATGACGCTCGAGGACATATTCATAAGCGTGGTGACGAAAGGGCAGGAGGTGCAATAATATGTTTACAGTGGCAAAGAAGGAAATCGCTACATATTTCAAATCGCCCATAGCATACATATTGATAGGACTTTTCCTGCTGATGATATCGATATTGTTCTGGACGCCATTCAGCGCGGGGTCTGGTGATTTCATGATAGTGCTTGAGAACATGGGTTTCTTCCTCATCTTCCTTGTACCTATACTGACCATGCGGATACTGGCGGAGGACCGGAAGAACGGAACGGAGGTCCTGCTCCTTACATCACCGACGTCGCTTACAAAAATCGTTATAGGAAAGTTCATTGCGATGTATTTTGTGTTTCTTGTGATAACCGTAATATCTCTCATATATCCATTGATAATGGTGCGTTTTGGAGGGGTTTTCACAGTGCAGCTTGCGGGAGGCTACCTTGGATTCCTTCTTTTGGGGGCCTCGTTTGTCGCCGTCGGGGTATTTGCGTCGGCGCTTACTGAGAATCAGGTCATCTCGGCGATAATAAGTTTTGTCGCGCTGCTGGTAATGTGGATGGCCGGGGCTTTTTCTGCTGAAGTCGGCGGATTCCTGGGAACGCTGCTAAGCTGGATATCGCTGCTTTCAAGGTACGATATTTTCACAAGAGGCATACTCGGACTGCCGGAAATAATATACTTTCTTTCATTTACAACTCTTTTCATATTCCTGACGATAAGGGTTATTGAGAGAAGAAGATGGATACAGGGGTAGTTGATATGAAGAAGGAAAGTGTATTTAAAAAACTGCTTGCAAACAGAAGGCTCAGGTATGGCTCGAGTGCGATTGTAATAATGGCGTCGGTCGTTGTCCTGTTCATCGTGCTGAACCTAATAGGGGGCCTGGTCCCATTTCAGTGGGACCTGACACCCGAGGGGCGCTATTCCATAGGGGAGCAGACCGAGGAAATCCTGGAAGCACTGGACAAGGATGTAACCATCTATGGCCTGTTCGATCCTACCAAAGTCGAATCATCCAGCGAGTACATAGGGCTTATGGATTTATTGGAAAAATATGACAGGTATGAAAGGGTGAATGTTGAATATGTCGACCCGAGCAAAAACCTTGGATTCATATCAAATCTCGACCCGGACCAGATTCTGAACATAGGCCTCAAGGATTTTGTGGTTGTCAGCGGGAACACCAAAAAGGTTATCAAATATTACGACATGTTTGTTTCGATGGCCAGCGAGTATTCAAGCTTCAGCAGTTTTGATGTTGGATCGAAGGCGGAGATGGCTTTTACCAGCGCAGTATTTTACGCGACAAGGGACGAGGTGCCCAAGATATACCTGACAACCGGACATGGCGAATATGATTTCGTCGACAGCGGTTACATAACGGTGGGCGAAGTAATATCGGTGAACGGGTTTGATTATGAAAAAATAGACCTGGAGCTCCAGCCGTCGATTCCGGATGACGCCTCCATAATACTCATTGCCAATCCGACTTCGGATTTTTCGGAAGAAGAGATTTCATTGTTGTCCGGATTCATGGAAAAGGGGAACAGCATAATGGTGGCCCTTGACAGCAATGACAGCCCCGAGGAATATAAAAACCTTCAGGGTTTCCTTGCCGGCTATAATCTGGAGTACGGCTATGACAAGATAAGGGAGACAAATGACAACTACCACATTTCAGGAAATCAATACATGATTTTCCCGGGCCTGTATACAAAGACGCTCCTGAACAATAATATCAAGGATGTTTTTACGAAGATGCTGGCCGACAATGTGCGGAGTGTTGCGGTACTTAGGAAAACAAACTCTTTCCTGGAGATAAATCCTCTGCTCATAACCAGCGAATCGGCTGTGGCGGAAAGCACGGCAAGCGCAGGCAGTAATCAGATAGGTGCAAAATTCCTGGGGGTTGCTGTCGAGGACCTCAGGTTCGGGTCCCGGATAATAGCCCTCGGAACGGCTGACTTCGTACAGGATCAGAGGCTTATATATTATAAACAGTACGAGGAGAGCGCAATCAGGTTCATGCTGAACAGCCTGAAATGGCTCGAGGGGGACACCGACGACATTTTCATCGAGACAAAGGATTATTTCATCAATCTTGTTGATGTTACTGCGCGGCAGGCCAATACTGTAAGCATACTGGTCATTTATGTCATGCCCGGCATCATACTGCTGGCCGGTCTTGCCGTATATCTTAGGAGGAGAAATTTATGAGGACATACAAGGCGGTAATAATCAGCATCATAATGCTGGCGGTTGGAATTTCAGGATTTTTCATAGTACGTGAAATCGTCAGGCGAAACACTCCTTCCAAAGTGTACCAGTTGAACACGGTCATAACCAACATTCTTTCAGACAGCATAGAGGAACTGACCATAAACAGCAACGGAATAATAATGCCGATGAAACAGCGGTCGGAAACCATCACTGAAAAGGATGGAACGACAAAGGTCGTCAAGGCATGGTATCTTACGAACGAAGAGAATGTAAAGCTTTCCCAGCGGGTGGTTGACGGCATAGTGATAGCGTCATCAAACCTTGTCGCCAGTGAAGTGATTGAAAGCGAAGCCGAGGACCTTGCCAAATACGGCCTGGACGGCAGGTACTATGTTGAAGGCAAGGCTGCAAACGGCACGTCCTATAAGATAATACTCGGCAACATGCTGTATAACAGGGATGGATATTACGCCATGCGCGAAGGGGATAATACGGTTTATTCAATCTCGCTTTATTCAGCCAATCTTCTTTACACATCAAGGGCGGAATTGCTCGACCTCAATATTTTCCAGGGAGCGCTGAGCGACGTTGAATCATTTTCGTTGTATAAGGCCGGGGAACTCAAGTTTACGGTTGAAACCGAGCCGGTTGTCACCTGGATACTGACACACCCGGTCTTCTCAAAGGCGGATGTCTATAACGCCGATGAGATGATAAACAATCTCCTGGATCTTGCGATTGACGAATATGTGGATGTCGCCCCGGAAGACCTTTCATTGTATGGGCTGGATAATCCCCGGTATACGGTTTCAATCCTGATCTCCGGAGTGGAATACACGATGCAGATAGGAAGGGAAGATATCGTCAGCAATATGTTCTATGCGATGATGGAGGGAAAGAACGAGGTTTTCTCGATAGATGCGACAACTCTTAATTTCCTGGACAATGATGCAAAGGACATGGTTTATCCCTTTCC
Source organism: Clostridia bacterium (assembly GCA_016935835.1). GTDB lineage: Bacteria > Bacillota > Clostridia > DUPQ01 > DUPQ01 > JAFGQE01. Next base: position 7,930 of record JAFGQE010000073.1, read on the forward strand.
GTACATTCCCAGCATAACAAATGTAAAAAGCGTTGATATAAATATTGATGGCATGGAGCTCCTTCTGGAGATGACATTTGACTCCCAGTCGAATCTTATGAATTACGTTTTCAACGGCGAGCAAATAAACATTATCGTAGGCATACAGCCATTCGGCTCATGGTTTTTCCAGCAAATGATCACGGTCCCGGTAATCGACCTTGAGCCTGTCTGGGAGATATCGGGCGAGCCGTATGGCAAACTGATTTATACTTATACGGACGGAGTGTACGAAATCATAGAGTACTACACCAGGGACGAGAACTCGTGCTATTATGTCAGGAACGGCAGTTATGACGGCCTTGTGGTCGACAGATCGTTCATTAGCAGGGAGCGTGGATTCGCAGCCCTGGTTGACCTTGTGATTTCGGGTAAGATAAACGGAAGCGGACTCAATGAGGAAGGGAACGGGGAATGAAACTATTCCTGAAACGCAGCCTGAAAACCACGGCCTCCTATGGAACGGGAATGTTGCTTTTTACTTTCTTTCTTATAGCCCCCATAAGCATGGAGAACAACAGGAATACATGGATTGCCGTGTATTCCTTTGTTTTTTTCGTTTTCACGGCGGCATTTCTTTATAAACAGATGTGGAAGGCCGGCGAAAAGTCGCGAAGGGAAGGAAATGGCCTGGCTTTGAAACCCTGGATGGGCATCGCATACGGATTCGCGGGATTTTTACCGTTCCTGCTGATGGAAATCCTGTACTTCATTATTTACCCCGGAATTTCCGGCGGCCTTGGCGGGAACATATTCCATGCTGTCTTCAGATGCATGTTCGGCCCCATGTACTTCATAATCAGGATGCTGGGATATACATGGTTATCCTACCTGATTTCATCGCTTATAATTCCATTGATTGCATTTGCAGGATTTGCGGTCGGAACCACAGGCTCCGGTCTCAGGGAGATGATCGGGTCCGTTCGCAGGGACGGGGAGGATTTTCTTGACTGACCATAATTCATTCGAAGCGCTGTTTCAAAGCTATAACGACGCCATAAGGGAGAAGTGCGAGGAATACATGGAATCGGCAACGACTCCCGGGGATTATGAAAGTATCATAAACGAGGCGAGAAAAGGTTGGGAAGAAAAACTTTTCAAAGGCAAGAAGCCGGGCGAGTATTTTGAAAGACTGCAGGGAGACACGGATTTAAACGATGTATTCACCATAGGCTGTGATATCTGCGACGAATTCATTCCCGAATCCCTTGCGGAAAAGGCAGTGGGGCAGGATGGGATTGCAATGACCGAACGGCATGCATTCGGAGCGGAAGGATATGTTACCAGAAACGTAGCGCTGAAGATAATAGGAAAAACCGGAAATCCGGAATATGCCGGCCGTCTGATGGATATATTCTCGATTGAGGATGAATACGGCGACCTGATCAAGGAAACGGCAAGAAAAGCCCTTACAACCATCGGGAAATCCGTGGTGCCGCTTATAATAAAAAGGCTGTCCGAAAAAGATCTGCTGAATGACGATGATTTCCACATGATAATGGCGTTGGTTGAAATCGACGCCGGGGGAAAGTCGGATGAAATTCTTAAGGTGCTTAAGGAAAGCTTCAGGAAAACGCATGACAAGGCTCTTGCGGCAAGGTGCCTCTCTGACTTCGGGGACGGAAGGGCCGTCCCGATGCTCAGGAGCTATCTGGAAAAGAATGCGGACCGGCTGGACAATGACGCCGCTCTTGAGATTCAGGGCGCGGTAATGAATCTCGGAGGGTCTGTCGATGGAATTGATCTTCCATATAGATGACAGTCAGTGTTATCGAATGAATAAAGTTGCCGCGGGCGGCGGTACGCTTCGTTTATCCGGCACAGGCTGTTCAGTCAGACACTGCGATCATATCCGGCGGCCGCGGCCAAACAATCTCCCCGCTGTTTCAATTGACACAAAACTTTTGTTCATATATAATTTTCTTTGCATCATTTAAACGGAGGCCTGAATGGCGATTCAATATAAAAAAGTATCAGATGCGGTTATAAAACGTCTCCCCAGGTACTTCAGATATCTTGCGGAATTGAAGGAAGCCAATGTCCAGCGGATATCATCGGGGGTCCTGAGTGAAAAGATGGGTCTTACCGCGTCGCAGATAAGGCAGGATTTCAGTTGTTTCGGCGGATTCGGGCAGCAGGGCTACGGCTATAACGTCGAGTCCCTGCACAGCGAGCTTAAAAAGATACTCGGAGTGGACAAGGGATTCAATACAATCATTATCGGTGCCGGAAACCTCGGACAGGCAATCGCCAACCACTCGAAATTTGAGAAGAGGGGTTATTTTCTCAAAGGGATATTCGATCTCGATGCAAAGATAATAGGGAAAAAGATAAACGGGCTGGAAATCATGAACATGGACAGCCTTCCTGATTTCCTCAGGAAGGAAAAGGTAGACATAGCGATAATCACGGTTCCCCGGGAAGTAACGGCTGAAGTGGCGGATCTTGCCGCAAGCCTTGGGATAAAGGGAATATGGAACTTCAGCGCCATGGACATAAAGGTTCCGGATGATGTCGTAGTTGAGAATGTTCATCTCAGCGACAGTATTATGGTTCTGGGATATAGAATAAAAAATAATTGATTCGAATTTTGCGGGAGGATAAGAATGAAGAATTATACCAGTGAAAACATCAGGAACATATGCCTGATGTCCCACGGTTCGGCTGGCAAGACGACCCTGGCGGAGGCGATGCTTTTCAATGCAAAGGCAACGGACAGGCTGGGAAGCGTCACGGATGGAACCACAGTCTGCGATTTTGACGCCGAGGAAATCAAAAGGCAGATAACGATCAATGCCACCGTGGCTCCGATCGAATGGAAAAACACCAAGATAAACATTATCGACACACCGGGATATTTTGATTTCGCAGGCGAAGTCGTAAGTGCGGTCAGGGCATCGGAAACGGCAATAATACTTGTCCCGGCAAAAAATGGCGTGGAAGTCGGCACCGAGAAAGCCTGGGACTATGCGACGGAAGCAAGAATGAGGAAAATGTTTTTCATCAGCAAGATGGATGAAGAGAATTCCGATTATTTCAAGGTTTATGATGAGCTTGTGAATAAATTCGGGAAGAAGGTCATTGCTTTTGAGATTCCTATAATAATAAATGAAAAATTCGTTGGGATTGTAGATGTCATACACCAAAAGGCAAAGCATTTCGAAGGCAGCAACTTCGTTGAAATTCCGATTCCGGCTGAATATGCCGGCAAGGTAGAGGAGCTTAGGGAACCTTTGATGGAAGCGGTTGCCGAGACAGACGAAGCACTTATGGAGAAGTATTTCGATGGCGAGGCGTTTTCAGCCGAGGAGATTCACAAAGGCCTTATGAAGGGCATCAAGGATGATGAGATTATTCCCGTAATCTGCGGTTCGGCACTGGAAAACGCAGGGGTCCAGTTCCTGATGGATGCCATCGTTGAATATGTTCCGGCGCCCTCGGAAGCGATTTTTGTAAAAGGCACTAATATAAAGACAGGTGAAGAAATCGAATTGAAGGCGGATAGAGGCGAAACATTGGCTGCCCTTGTTTTCAAGACCATTGCTGATCCTTTCGTGGGCAAGATATCCATATTCAAGGTATATTCAGGCGAAATCAAGACGGATATGACGGTTTATGACAGCAGGACCGGAAGAACGGAGAAAATTGCAAACCTGTTCACGGTAAGGGGAAAGAAACAGGAAAACACAGCCGTGGTAACCGCGGGGGACATCGGGGCGGCGGCAAAGCTTAATGATGTCAATACGAACGACACCCTGTCAAACCCGGCAAAGCCGATTGCGTTGAAGCCGATAGAGTTTCCGAAACCGTCCATATCCCTTGCAGTCGAAGCCGCTACAAAGGGAGATGAGGATAAGATCGGGTCCGGGCTTAGCAAGCTCCGAGACGAAGATCCGACTTTCAGCGTTGAGATAAATACAGAGACCCACCAGACGTTGATCTCGGGACTAGGTGAACAGCATCTGGATATAATAGTGAGCAAGCTCAAGGCGAAATACGGCGTGGGTGTCGTACTAAAGGATCCCATCGTTCCTTACAGGGAGACCATCAAGAAAAGCATAAGGGTGGAGGGACGGCACAAAAAGCAATCCGGGGGCCACGGCCAGTTCGGACATGTCCACATAGAATTTGAACCAGGCACTGAGAACGACCTTGTTTTCGAAGAAAAGATATTCGGAGGATCCGTTCCAAAGAACTACATACCCGCCGTTGAAAAAGGCCTCAGGGAATGCATAGTCAAGGGGGTCCTTGCGGGATATCCCATGGTCAGGCTCAGGGCAATCCTGGTAGACGGCTCATACCATCCGGTGGACTCTTCGGAAATGGCCTTTAAAATAGCGGCAAGCCTTGCCTATAAAAAGCTCGTTGACGCCCAGCCGGTTCTTCTGGAGCCAATCGTAAGATGCGAGATAGTCATCCCCGATGAATACATGGGGGATATAATGGGGGATCTGAATAAAAGACGGGGAAGGATTCTTGGCATGACTCCGATGGATGGAGGAAAGCAGATGGTGGAGGCTGAGGTTCCAAAGGCGGAAATGTTCAAGTATGCCACTGACCTCCGGTCCATGACACAGGGAAGAGGGCAGTTCTCAATGGAACTGACGAGATACGACGAGGTTCCGTCAAGCCTTAGCCCGAAGATAGTCGAGGAAGCCCTGAGAATGGCTGAAGAAAAATAGCAATAATTGATACGGGGCCGGGCGCCCCGTATTTTTTTGTAAATGTAAAACCGGAGGCAGGCACTTGCCAGCGATAAATGTACTTTTTTATTCTTTGTTTGGAACGAATCGACCGCTGGCTGCGTCATAGTAATAAATGAAAGAATTTATTCATATCCAATATGAAAGGCGGATGGGAAAATGAAAAGAATCATGGTTGTCATATTGACGGTTGTACTCCTGGCATCTGTTTTTGCAGGATGCGCTTCAAAAACATCGGAGGAGGCAAGAGGATACGATTCATCTGCGGATTATCAGGGTGAGACTTCACAAACCGACAATTATTTAAAGGAAGGCGCTCCTGTTCCTGCCCCGGAAGCTGCAGGGGCTTATTATGAGGATGGAGGGGGTGTCTATGAAGAAGGCAGAAAAGCAATAAAGACCGCCGAGGCGCAGGTGGAGGTCCTTGACTTTGAGACAGCATTTGAGACTATAAAGTCGATGCTCGGAGACAATGGATATATAGAGGAGAGCAATGTCTGGAAGACCCCGGCCTATTACAACGGCGAAAAGATAATGCTTACAAACGGCACTATAAGGCTCCGGATCAAGGAAGAGAATTTCATGGGCTTCACCGAGGGTCTTTCGAGTATCGGCACAGTTTTGTCGTCGAGATCATACGAGGATGATATATCCGACATCTACTATGACACTGAGGCAAGGCTTGGTTTGCTCAAGGATGAAAAGGCCAGGCTTGAGGATTATGCGAAAAAAGTCGACGACCCGGAGATTTTCTTCCAGACTCAAAGCCGCATAACCCAGGTGATATATGAGATGGAAAATCTTCAGGGCACCCTGAAGAAATGGGACAGCAAGGTAGCATATTCCACGGTCAGCATAACGATTACCGAAAAACATCCGGGAGAGGAATCCGCGCTTGAAAAACCAAAGGGATTTTTCGAAAGAATCTGGGACAACATGAAGGACAGCGTTGGCTTCATGGGCGACGTGGTTGTTTTCCTCTTTGGCATTCTCCCCGTAATCCTGATGCTCGGCGCATTCGCGTTGATTGTAATAGTCATTGCTAGAAAAGCCTCGGGCAAAAGAAAAAAAGATATTGAAAACAAATAGAATACAGTTATTTAAAACCTCCCGCCAGGGAGGTTTTTTTATGCGGGGGATGTCCGGTCAAAACATGCTTGAAATATGAAAGCCGGGTATATATACTATATAAAGAAAGTCAAAGATGGTCAGATGAACGGGAGATTTATTATGGCAAGGCTCAGCGATGTAATAGAGACCTTCATAAAGGATATGATTAAGGAAACAGGGGGCGAGGCTGAGATTCAGCGCAATGCGCTTGCGACCCGATTCAATTGCGTGCCGTCCCAGATAAATTATGTAATCGGAACAAGGTTCACCACTGAGCACGGTTATTTTGTGGAAAGCAGGCGCGGCGGCGGGGGACATATAAAGATAAAAAGGATTTCCGTCAATAATCCGTACAATGATTTCATGCACCTCATACTTTCGATCGGGGACAGCATTTCAGAGCATTCGGCAGTGGCTCATATAAATAATTTTGTTGATTACAAGCTCATATCTTTCAGGGATGGAATCCTTATGAAGGCTGCAATAGGCAGCAAGGCGCTGCAATATGCATTTCCGGCTAACAGGGACAGAATAAGGGCCGAGATACTTAAGAATATGCTTATGAGACTTATAGTGTAAAGGATCTGGATATGGCGAAAAAGAAAAGCAAATACATATGCGACACCTGCGGTTATGAATCAAGCGGATGGCTTGGCAAATGTCCGTCATGCTCTGAGTGGAATTCATTCCGCGAGGAAATCGACGAACCCCCGGTATCCCGCGGCGGCATCAGAAGAATAGTGCTGACGGGTATAAATGACATCAGGGCGGATGGCTCAGAGAGAATGGAGACAGGCATAGGCGAGATGAACAGGGTGCTGGGCGGCGGATTGGTGAAGGGCTCGATAGTACTTGTGGGAGGCGATCCAGGCATCGGCAAGTCCACGGTGTTGCTGCAGCTTTGTAAAAAGGCAGTGACACCAGGGGAAATACTATATATCTCGGGGGAGGAAAGCCTTGCTCAGCTTGGAATCCGTGCAAGGAGGCTTGGGGTCGTATCGGACAAACTGAAGATCGCAGCCGAAACGGACCTTGAAAGCATAGTGGACTGCATAGAGGACATCAAGCCGTCCATTGCCATAATAGATTCAATACAGACGGTATACAGTTCAAGGATTCCTTCCGTCCCGGGGAGCGCTACGCAGATAAGGAATTCCACGCTTGCATTCATGGAGACGGCCAAGAAGCTGGATGTTTCAATATTCCTTGTCGGGCATGTCACTAAGGAAGGCAGCCTTGCCGGCCCCAAGATACTGGAGCATATGGTTGATACGGTCCTGTACTTCGAAGGCGACAGAAGCAATAATTTCAGGATATTGAGGGCCGTTAAGAACAGGTTCGGCTCCACGAATGAAATAGGCGTTTTTGAAATGACCAACAGCGGGCTTGAGGAAGTGTCGAATCCATCGGCGATGATGCTTTCGGGAAGGAACAACGATGCCTGCGGCTCGTGCGTAATTCCCACCCTGGAGGGCACCAGGCCTGTCCTGGTGGAGATACAGGCATTGGTGTGCGCATCCGCTTACGCCGTACCCAGAAGGATGTCGACCGGCATAGACCAGAACCGGGCGACGATGCTTACGGGCGTTTTGGAAAAAGTAATGGGCATCATGATGGGAAACTGCGATGTATATGTGAATGCCGCCGGGGGGATAAAGGTCGTGGAACCGGCGTGCGACCTTGCCATAGTTTGTTCGATTGCGTCAAGCTTCAAGGGCAAGCCGGTTGACAAGAATGCTGTAATAATGGGTGAAATAGGGCTTACCGGAGAAGTCAGGGCTGTATCGAATGTTGAAAAGAGAATAAAGGAAGCGGAGAAGATGGGATTTGAATATGCGGTGGTTCCTGCTGAAAACGCCAAGGCGGCGTCAAAGGCGGCGGAAACGATAGAGATCGTTGCCGTAAGGGATGCGCGCCAGGCTCTGGATGCCATATTCGTAACGCATATAGGAATGGGAGGAAAAAATGAAAGGTAAAAACATGAGGATGCTGACGGCGGCAATGGCGATGGTTCTGCTGCTTGCGATTCCGTTGTCGGGATGCAAGCGAAGCCAGGAGGATATGAATGACGAACTGGGAGAGGAACTTGCCGAGAATTATGCGCAGGGGCTGACAGGGGGAAATGCGCAGCTTGACCTCGACGGCGACGCTGAATGGCCTGAGGCAATACCCGGGAGTGTTCCTGAATTTAAAAAAGGAACCATAGAAACCACATCATCTCTGAACCTGGGCGAACAAACCCAGACTACGGTAATAATTGCGGATGTTTCCCAGGAAGATTTCCAAAGCTATCTGGATGAGCTTGCGGACAGTGGTTTTGAGCAGGTCATTTATCAAAAATCAGGGAATCTCGAGATTTTGTCGTATTCAATGGGTGAGAACATCATCAGCATGCAGTATGACTCCAGGGCCCTGGAGTTCATGTTCACATACACGGGGGATAATTGACGGACCGGGCTGTCCCGGCCCGGGCCGGGACAGCTCCTTGAAAGAGAGTTTATTTATACCCGGCTGCTGTTTCCGGTCTTTGTGTCCGTGGATTTATATGTATCTGAACGGAACAGCTTTACGATTTTGCCCAGCATGCCAAGAACCGTTGCAATCAAAGCGAAAATAAGGACAAGGTCAATTGAATAATTGAAAATTTCAGCCACCGGGGTCAGTGCTTCCGAGACATCCGGTCCCGCGGAAGAGACAAGACGCCTTATATCAATCAGCTCCGGGCCTTTTATCATTATAGATAATACCGCTATGTCAAGGAACGACCTGAAGATATCAAAGATTCGAAGCGACAGGGTCCATCGCGACTTGATTATCAGAAATATATTGAAGATGATTGATACCGCCCAGACGGTGTTCCAAAACGGAAGGAAGGTCCTCAGTGCATCCTCAGAGAATATCGGAACGAAATTCCATTGCGAACCCCAGCTTGGAACATAATAAATCCCGAGGTTTTCACTAAAGGAGTTGAACAGGATTATCGCTATGAAGGCAAAGCAAATCCCCGCTATGGGTTCCCATAGCGAGACCTTTTGCTTATCCCTCGGAACGGCAGGCAGGTCCTTTGGGGACCAGGAATCCCGTGTTGTTCGCGATCCCGGGGGCGAGGTTTTTGCGGCAATCTGAGACTTTACCCTGTATCCGGGAACATTCTTGTCTATAAGCGCAAAGACTATGGTCGAAAAACCCACGACCGTTGCGACAGCCGTAATAAGGGATGGTATCAATTTAAGAAAGCCAAGGATGAACATCCTGAATGACATATCGGGATTGAAGAGCCCGACTATAAAGCTTACCAGCAGACCGAGCAGAACCGCCCCGGATATTACGGCCGTGATGGTATAGTACAAAGGCATTAGTTCAGGCCCTATCAATTGCTCTCCGAAATTTGAATAACCGGATGCGACTTTCCATGGCGATCCAAGTTCCTTGAGAACTTCGCTTATCTGCTCATCGTCATATTCCGCGGCTTTTCCAAACCTTTCTTCAAGTGCATCGAGAATGGATGACCTTAGTTCTTCCTTGATATCTTCCTTTTGTTTTCCAGGCAGCCATCTTCCGACGGCATACAAGTATCTTTCCAATAAATCCATATTTCTCACCTTTCTGTTATTTCCCAAGCAGGGTTTTCATTGTTTCCACGCTTTTTTCCCATTCGCCGGTCAGATCCCCAAGGAATTTTTCACCGTGTCCGCTGATAACATAGTACTTTCTCGGGCGGCTTTCCTCAACCGACCAGTCGCTTTTTAAAAATCCTTGTTTTTCAAGCCTTCGCAACAGCGGATAAAGTGTATTCTGATCGATTGCAAGTCCTTTTTGATCCAAAA
>JAFGQE010000074.1 GCA_016935835.1 Clostridia bacterium
AATTGAGAAAAGTGAAGTCATAATTTATTCCTCTTCAATAGAAATCGGGCTTCAACCACGGCCGAACGGGTTGGAACCCTGGGACGGCGAGCCATTGCCGCCAAAGGCCAGGGAACCATTCCTATCAATAAATGATGTGCAGGAATGGAAGGAATCGGCCAACGGGGTGTTTACCGGAACCTCAATCGATCCGAAAAGCGGCAATGAATTCATGGTCTGCTTAACTGAACCTTCCGAGGGCATGCTAATATACCTCACCCAGCCCGTGGATCCGATAAACCGGAGCGTAAACCAATCCAACATACTGCTTATTGCCTGCACCATCTTGTTCCTTGGCATCACAGCCCTGCACGCCTTCAGGATATCAAGGGGATTTACAAAACCGATCAGGCAGATAAAAGAGCAGGTCGGCAGAATTGCTGAACTCGATTTCACAGGAAAAACGGATATATCGACAGGTGACGAGCTTGAAAGCCTAAGCAAGGATATCAACAAGCTGGCGGATCAACTAAGGGATGCGCTCGATAAGCTCAGGGAGCAGAATGCACGGCTTGAAAAAGACATTTTATCGCAGAAGCGCTTCATATCCAATGCTTCCCACGAACTCAGGGCGCCATTGGCTTTGATAAAAGGGTATGCCGATGAAATAAACACCGGCTTCTTCGGGAATTCAACGCTGCAAGCAAGATACCTGGGAATAATTTCCGATGAATCCACAAAGATGAAGAGGCTGATAAATGAGCTTCTCGACCTGTCGCGCCTTGAAAGCGGAAGCATAGGGCTGGTAAGGGAAGAGATGTGCGTCGAGGAAAGTATACAGGCTTTTTTGGACAAGTATAATGGGTTCATTGAGGATAATGCGCTTGATGTTGAGTTTGATCCAAAGGAAATGAATACAGGCAGTTTTGATCCAATGAGATTTGAGCAGGTCATGGCAAACTACATTTCCAACACCTCGAAGTATGGAGACAACCGGAAAAAAGTCGTGATATCAACACGCAACGAAGGCAATTCAATCAGAATTTCGGTTTACAATTCAGGAAAACCGGTGGCTGAAGACACATTGGAAAACATGTGGGGTGGATTTTACAAGGCGGAGGCGGCGAGAACAAGAAGTGAAGGAAGCTATGGCCTTGGCCTTTCCATAGTCAAGGCAATCCAGGAAGCCGCGGGAATGGGATTCGGCGCATACAACGAAGATGATGGAATCGTCTTCTGGTTTGAGGTTGAATCTGCGGGAAAAAGTGCGGGTGAAGAAGGTTGATACAAATCCGAACAAGCCCGGAACGGAAAGTGGTAAATAAACTTCACTTCCTTAATTCCGGACCCCGGCCCTTATATCCTTTCCAGTCCAGCCGGTTTGCCCGGTGCATCAATGGCGGCCTCAGTGCGCCTCATGTTCATGGCAGATCGACCCGGTTGATTCAAGCTCTCCGGCAAGATACGCCCCGGCGGCTTTTTTTACATCACCTTTTGCACCGATTACGACCTCTATATCATGCGAATTGAAAATCTCGACGGCAGCCATCCCCATACCGCCCGCGATTATTACATTTACACCGAGATCGTTCAAGAAGTTCGGAAGGAAGCCCGGCTTATGTCCGGGATTTGCAACCGCCTTGCCATCCGTAAGTTTCCCTTCGTGCGTTTCAAAGACATAAAAGCATTCGCAATGGCCGAAATGTTCCGCCACGTTCTCATTAAGACTTGCTACTGCGATTTTCATATTTCATCCTCCATCTTTATCAATAATTCTGTCAGCCCGTTGAGAGAATCCGATTCATACTGCTCTATCAGACCACTGTCGCAGGACCTTGAAATCCCGGGGTCGACCGGAATCCTGGCAAGCACCTTCAGGTCATGCCTGTCGGCCGCTTCCTGTGTCTTGCTGTCGCCGAACAACTTTATTTCCTCCTCGCAACCGGGGCATTTGACATATGACATGTTTTCCACGATTCCGATGATGGGTATGTTCATCAGCTCAGCCATCCTGACGGATTTGGATACTATCATAGACACCAGCTCCTGAGGAGACGTCACAATTATAATGCCGTCCACCGCGATTGACTGAAATACTGTAAGCGATACATCACCGGTTCCCGGGGGCATGTCGATGAACATGAAATCGATGTCATTCCAGACAACATCCTTCCAGAATTGCTTGACTGTTCCAGCTATCAGGGGACCCCTCCAAACCACAGGGTCGGTTTCGTTTTCAAGCAATAGGTTGATTGACATTATGTCTATACCGATCTTGCTTTTTACGGGCAGCATGCCGAACTCATTGCCGAATGCCTTCTGGTTGAGGCCGAAAGCCCTTGGGATTGAGGGACCTGTTATATCGGCGTCAAGTATAGCCGTGTTAAATCCCTCCTTTTTCATTTTTACGGCTAGCATTGAAGTAACCAGGGATTTGCCGACGCCACCCTTGCCGCTTACCACGGCGATTACCTTGCCGATTCTGCTCAATTCGTGGGGCTTTTCGGAAAAATCCGTCTGGTCTTGTTTCCTTTCGCCGCAGTTTTCCCCGCAGGAGCTGCAGTTCAAGTCGCAATTTTCACTCATTATGTCTTCTCCTTTTCAATTGGTTGAAATATCTCCATTGTTTTTTCAAACACTGTCCTTACGGCTTCTCCCGCAGGGCAATCAAGGTCTGTGATGCTTATTCCGCTGTTGACGGCATAAATCACTTTCTCATCGTATGGTATCCGCCCTGATATCGGAATTCCGGCATCGCGGCAAAGTGATTCGATCTTTTCGGTATTCCGTATATTTATATCATATTTATTAATGCAAACAACCGTTTTTATCATAAAAATTTTGGCAGTTTCAATTATACGCTGCATATCTGAGATTCCCGACAGTGATGGTTCAGCCACTATCAGAACCATATCGACGCCTGTAAGGGACGCTATGACGGGGCATCCTATCCCGGGTGATCCGTCGATTATGGCATAAGGGACTTTTGGAGCGGCCTTTGAAAGCCTGTTTCTGACCTCTGTTACAAGAAGACCCGAATTACCCGATCCCATGCGCAGCCTGGCGGTTGAAAACACCGGCCGTTCACCATACAGCATAAGGTCACCGGCAATGCAAGCATCCATGGAAATTGCCCCGGCGGGACAAAGCGCAGCGCAAACCCCGCATCCTTCGCACGAATAGGTGTCCACGGAGTAACCATCGGTAGTTTTTATCGCATCAAAACGGCAGTTGTCAAAGCATATGCCGCAGGATATGCACATTATTGGATCTATGGAGGCCTTTGGGAGTCCATAAAAATCCGACTTGTCCCGCAAAGTCCCATTTTCTACCGCAAGATGAAGATTCGGAGCATCAACATCACAGTCTGCATATGCATCAGCCTTCGACAGTTTGATAAAGGCCCCGGCAACCGTGGTTTTTCCGGTTCCGCCCTTGCCGCTAAGAATGAGGAGCTGCTTCATGCAAAACCTCCTTTAAAACTTTTTCAAGCAAATCCGTGAAAAAATCCCTGTATGCCGCATTTTCCCTTGCGGCTATCAATCCGTCCGAGTTCAGGCTGCCCAGCAGGGGATCATACGGAATCCTGACCAACACCGGAATATTGTTTTCCTTGCAATATTCCTCCACAGGCATATAGTGCACAGAGCATTTGTTCATTATAACTGAATGCGGCTTTTTGAAAAGCGCAGCCAGCTCGTGCACCATCCTGAAGTTATGGGTTCCGAACAATGTGGGCTCGACCACCATAAGACAATAGTCGGCGTCCCTTATGCTTTCCATTACAGCACAGGAACTTCCCGGGGGGCAGTCGATGAATTCAATGAAATCCTTCGGATGATCAAGCGAAAGAAGTCCTTTGATTATCGGTATTCCCGAGGACTCTCCGGTATTCATGATTCCGGTGGCAATTATCGTTTTTCCCGATGTTCCGATCTTAATAACACCGATATTACGGTATTCCTCATGCAATGCTTTTTCAGGGCATATACTGACACAGCCGCCGCAGGAATGGCAGATGTCGTCAAAGATAAGCAGACCGTCCTTAATATAGGCGAGAGCGTTGAAATTGCAAAAATCAACACATTTCCTGCAGCCGTTGCATAAATCCTTATCAACGCGGGGAACCGCAACGTTTATTTCCTTTTCCCCGGTTATCGCGGGCTTGAAAAAAAGATGCCCGTTGGGTTCCTCGACATCGCAGTCAGTATATACGGCTTTCCCGGCTGCCGCGGCCAGGTTGACCGAGACAAGGGTTTTGCCCGTTCCACCCTTCCCGCTTAAAACAGCTATCTTCAAATTACTTTACCCCGTGGCCGTGATAGCCTGCATGGATGTCTGAAAGCTCTTTGAGCAAGCCTTCGGTGTGGGCCTTAATATTGTCGCCGACCGAACACCCTTCGGACAGGTATATCCTGACGCCCGCAGCTAAAAGGACATCGGCGGCGTTCTGTCCGCATTGCGGCGCTATGACCGCGTCGGTTTGCTGATCAAGCACAAGCTGGGCTGCCTTTATGCCGGCGCCGCCCTGGCTGGATGCGGCGCTGTTGTCTACGAACAGGCTTTTCTGTGTTTGTGTATCGTACACCAAAAAGGCCGGTGCCCGGCCAAATGATTTATATATGCATGCGCCTGCCGACCTGGTATCAACCGGAAATGCAATTTTCATATTTTTCTCCTTTTAAACAAATATCGCTTGAAGCGTTCTGCAAGCGAACCAACCTAGGCATCAATCGGATCATCCTGCCGGCCGAACCTATGGCGTCTGCAGCGTCCCCGTCCATACATATGCTCGTTTTCCGAATACAGCGTATAGTCGCCGCCCTCGATGGTTATGATCTTTCCTTCAATAATGGCCTCGGAAATTTTTCTGCGCGCATCATTATATATTCGCTGTACCGTCGTACGGGCGACATTCATGCTCTTTGAACATTCTTCCTGAGTCATACCCTCATAATCTATAAGACGGATTGTCTCATACTCATCGATTGTCATTACCACTGAACCTTCAGCCCGGTTGTCCGAATCCATCGGACCGAACGTCGTGCTTTCGGGCAGGCAACAGACTTTTCTCCATTTCCTAGGTCTCGGCATACTTCCTCCTCTTGAAAGCAGGGAGCAGGGAGACCCTGCTACTTGCTCTCTTCCTCCAGGTTCTCAAGCTGACTGCTGATGTAATCCATACGCTCCTTGAGAATCTCCATTTCAGCATTCAGAAATTCCTTTTGCGTTCCATAGGCTGCAGGACCGGGATATGCGTATCCGCCAAAACCAAATCCACGGCCAGGGCCCATTCCTGCTCCGCGGCCATATCCCATCCCGAATCCACGGCCAAAACCGCGTCCATATCCAAATCCCATTCCATAATATGGTGCCCTGACTCCCGTGCAGTATCCCATACCACGGCCTGTCATCGGCCCCTGGCCCAGCGGGCCTGTTCCATTTCTTCCTGGCATCGTTACTTACCTCCTTGAGTTTTGGGCATATGCCCTTTATAGTTACATTATACCCGGTTATGGACATATGTCAACAACTAAAGGAAGGCATTCGATGCGATTATTCCCAATGTCATTTCGTCATCGGTCATTTTTTACAATATCATTATACACGACATATTGAAAAATGCGACTTGCGGCCGTATTATGTCTATGGGGATTTTATTATTTGCATCCGGGGAGATACCCCGAGACTTAATGAGTACAAATGGCTTGGATCGCATAAACCCGAATCATTTGGGAAGGAAATATGATTAATATTCGAACGGGCGGAATAGAGGACCTGGAGTTTTTAGTTGAGCTTGAGGAAAAGAGCTTTCCCGGGTCAAGGCGGGCGGACAGAAGGTCGATTGCCAATAGCATTGCAAGCATCAGCCAGCATGTGCTGGTTGCGGAGGTGGATGGAATCAGGATGGCTGCCGCGGTCCTGCAGCTTTTCAAGAACTCGCTGAGGATATATTCGATAGCCGTAATGCCTGAGTTCAGAAAAAATTCAATCGGCGGCAGAATGATGGATTATATAATCGACTTTGCGAGAAGCAAGGGATTCGCATCGGTTTCACTTGAAGCGGATTCTTCAAAAGAGGGTCTGATCAAGTGGTATGGGTCATATGGTTTCAAGGAAACCATGAGGCTTGAGGATTACTATACGGTGGGCGAGCATGCAGTGAGGATGGTGCTTCAACTTGATGAATCGGCTGAAAAAGCCCACAAGAAAATAAAAAGAAACATAGTGGTGACTAACATAGCGCTGCCCTGGCTTGAGGGACTGGAAAAAATTGAGATCATATCGGCCAGGCGGTATATAAATGACGAGAAGTATCAAAGCGGAACCGGGGTAAGGATTTTCAACCTTTGCACCTCATATGAATACCAGTCGATGGGATATTATGTGTCACTCCTCGCAGCCGCCCGGGATCAGAGGGTAATACCCAATGTAACGACAATCAAGGATTTTTCAGACGCAAGGATAATAAAGAGCATAGGCGAGGAAATATTTGTACTGATGCAGGAACAGCTCGCGGATGTCAGTGAAAATGAGTTCATGCTCAAGGTATACTTTGGCCAGACCCTGGACAAGATTTTTGCAAAACTGGGCAAATCACTCTATAGACTTTTTGAAGCGCCTTTCCTTGAGTTCAGTTTCGAGCGAACAAGCGAGTGGATACTAAGGAATGTCAGCGCAATACCGCTTGAAGAGGTTTCCGACATAGAGAACATCGAAGACCTTGCATATACATATTTCAATCAAAAGAGATTCAACATAACCCGTTTCAAGGATTATAAATACGACCTCGCCATACTGGTTGATCCCGATGAAGCGAATCCTCCGTCATGCAAGACGGCCCTCATGAAGTTCAAGGCTGCGGCTGAAAAGATAGGATTCTATGTTGATTATATTGGCAAGGACGACTATGCAAGACTTGGCGAGTATGATGCGCTTTTCATAAGGAGTACAACAGACGTAAACAATTATACATATCAGTTCTCAAGGTTCGCATATGCGGAGGGCCTGATAGTCATAGACGACCCATGGTCGATTCTAAAATGCTCGAACAAACTCTATCTGGCGGAACGCATGCGCAAAGGGGCCGTGTTGACGCCGAAATCCCGTACGATAGGGAAATTTACCAGATACTCCACGGATGTAAGCGATCTGAATTACCCGGTGATTTTAAAAAAGCCTGACAGTGCATTTTCAATCGGAGTGCACAAGGCCGAGGATGAGGCACAGCTTAACAAACTGCTGGATGTTCTTTTTGAAACATCCGACCTTGTGATCGCCCAGGAATATATTCAATCCGATTTCGACTGGAGGATAGGTATTTTGGACAATATGCCGCTCTATGCATGCAAATATTTCATGGCGGCAAACCATTGGCAGATTTACAACTGGGACAAGAAGAGCGGAATTGAATTTTCCGGGGGTTTTGAAACACTGCCCCTTGAGGAAGTCCCGGAAAACGTCATAAAGACAGCCTTGAAGGCTGCCTCCTTCATCGGGGACGGCTTGTACGGAGTCGATTTGAAGGAAGTCGGCGGCAAGGTTTACCTTATTGAAGTCAATGACAATCCCAGCATTGAAGCAGGCGTCGAGGATGAAGTCCTCGGAGGAAAGCTATATATGAAGATAATGCAGTCGATATACAACAGGATTGAGAATTCAAGGAATACCAAGAGGCTGGTGTCGAATTAGTTTTTAATTCAGGTCCATTTCCTCAAGGGTGGATGAAATCACTGTGTCATCGGAGTGGAATTCACGCTTGACCAGCCCGACCCCTATTTTAAAATATTCATAGGAATAGGAATACTCATCAGTTATCTTGATTTGCATGCAGCCCGGCATATCACCCAGTGGAGTTGACACGGTTGCGTCCATGCTGACTATTTCACGCGTTGTTGCTTCATCTCCCCATGTGGTTCCGACTTCAAGCGGGGATTTGATGATGACAATATTCGCATTGGGAGGGGCTCCGATCAGGTTTTCCGGCTCATAGTCCTCGCCTTTTGAATAAACAACAGTGATTTGATCATCAGTAATAAGATAAACGGTTGATGAAACAGTTCCGCCGTTGTTTTCGGTGGTTTGCGAATAGCCGCCGCCTGCAAACAGCACTTCCCTGGTGAAGGAAGCATACTCATTTCCATCCCCCAGATATTTCCACTGGTTGCCCGGCTGAAGGGGGAAGTAATCGGCCGGTTTCACATCGGCCAAAGGCGGAGCCGACTCGGATGGAGTTGCCGAAGGCGGGGTTTCGCCATTGCCGGTGCAAGAAGAAAGAACCATCGATAATACAGCAAATAAAACGGCCATGTTTATTTTTTTCATAACAGCAGACCTCCGATTGAATCATCCAAATTGTAAAACAAGGTGCAGATAAATAGTAGCACGGCCGGCACACGCGGTCAATATATCAGCTTGAAGGCCTGATTATCAAACAGTTGCCCAAGGCAACTGTTTGATAAATATACGCATTATGCATAAATGTCAAACAATTGCCCAAGGCAACTGTTTGAAAGTGCGGGGAAAGCTGATAAAATTAATGGATGATGAAGATTGGATTCAGGGAAATTGAATATGGTTCAGAGGAATACAGGCAGGAACTGAAGATGCGCGACCGTATATTGCGAAAACCGCTCGGCCTGAATTTATTCGATGAGGATTTGGTCGGTGAAGCGCATGATTTCCATTTGGGTGCATTCACGGAAGATGGCTTGGCAGGGGTTCTGGTTCTTACTGCAAAGGATTCGAAGACCCTTAAAATGCGTCAGGTTGCAGTGGATGCCCAATTGCAAGGAATGGGCATTGGAAGAGGCCTGGTTGAATTTGCCGAGGCCTTCGCCTCTCTGCTTGGATACGGAAGGATTGAAATGAATGCCAGGGAAACCGCAGTGGATTTTTACCTGAGGCTTGGATATGCGGTTTGCAGTGAAAGGTTCATCGAAGTAACAATACCTCATTTTAAGATGGAGAAGAAGATTTCGGACTGATGGTCCGGGATGCCGGGGGGCGCAGGTTAGCACGGACGGCAGGCAGCGTATATGCATTGCCAAATCAAGGGGTTTTTATGATAATAGTACCTTTCAACGAGATAACGGAAGATATGTATATCGATTATATCGCGGAGTGGGAGAAGGCGGATGATAAAATCATACCATCGTCATCCGCCAGAAAAGGTGCGTCCTTTGCAAAACTCCTTGAAAACTGGGAAAACGACCGAACCGAAAAGGCGTATGAAATGGACCTCGTTCCCTCAACCCTTTATTTTATGATTGATGAAACCAAAAGGATTATCGGATCCATTCATTTCCGCCATGAACTGAACGCTCATCTTTTAAAGGGCGGAGGCCACATCGGCTACGGGATAAGACCGTCTGAAAGAAGGAAGGGAATGGCTTCCCTCATGCTCGGCATGTTCCTGGAAATGCTTCGCAAGGAAGGCAAATACAAGAGGGTTCTGATAACCTGTGATGAATCCAACAAGGGGTCTGCGGCGACAATCGAGAGGAACGGCGGAAAAATGGAGAATGTGGTAAGGATAAACGGTGTTCCGAGGAGACGGTACTGGATCGATTTATAGATTATATTCATTTGAACGGAGGCAGGCTCATGGCCAAGGGAAAATTATTCGTGCTGGGCGACAGCATATCCATTCATTACGGCCCATATCTCAGGGATATGATTGAAGCCCGGTTTGAATATGACAGGAAAAGAGGAGCCGGCGAGGCGCTTGCTGACCTTGACAAGCCGACGGGTGCGAACGGCGGAGACAGTGCCCAGGTTCTTGCTTATCTGCTGGACGAGGAAAAACGGGAAACAAAATACGACATCCTTCTTCTGAATTGCGGACTTCATGACCTTAGGATTGATAACGCATCGGGTGCCTGCCAGGTGGACATCAACCGCTATGCTGAAAACCTTGTGCGAATCATCGATATAGCAAAGAAAATGGCAAAAAGAATACTATGGGTTGAATCAACGCCCGTAAGAGATGAGATCCACAACCGGATATCCAGGGATATGACCAGACATTACAGTGATGTCGTCGAATATAACCGGGCAGCCGGCAGTATCATGGAATCCGGGGGAATTCAGGTTATACCGCTTTTTGACTTTACCGATGGTCTCGGGGCGGGGGCTTTCTGCGACCATGCTCATTTTACCGAGGATGTCAGAAGACTTCAGGCTGCATTCATCGCCGGAGCGATTCTGACTTGCTGTCAATAGGATTGGATTGACGCTAATACCAGGGCATGGGACATCGAGATAAAAGGGAGGATATGAATTTTGGGGAAGAAACAATTGCCGTCAGGAAAGGACCTGATAGAAGCAGGCTATCCATATGGGAAGGCGACGGAAGGAATACCGCTGGGAAACCCGGATAATGAATGGGCCAGGAGCAATCCGGACGTAGTGCTGTATATGCCCGGGGGCCAGGGGACTTATGTAAATGACAATGAGCATTTCATGGTTTTCCCCGCACCCTCAGGAGAAGGGCTCATGGCTGTGTGGACACAGAGCTCATGCGAGGCTCATGGGGACAACCACCTTGTGATGGCAAGGAGCGGGGATGGAATAAGCTGGGGCGAACCAGAATATATAGCCGGCGCCTCGTCCGATGGCTTTGGAAAACAGGCATCCTGGGGTTTCCCGGTTGTATCCCGCAAAGGCCGGATTTATCTTTTCTACACAAAGGAACTGGATGTATATGACAATAACCGCCAGGGAAGCGGAGCCATGGGCTGCGTATATTCGGATGATTCAGGGGCTGGTTGGATGGAAGGGGACGATGTGCCGATGCCGGCAAGCAGGTACGATAATCCCGACCCGGGAATTCCAAAGAACTGGATAGTATGGCAGCCGCCGGTCAGGGACTCGAAGGGCAGGTTCATCGCGGGGTACACGCTTGTAACCAGCAAAGCCCTTGTGCCGCAGCCCGACATGTGGGTTAACGCGGATTCCCATTCGTATTTCATGAGGTTTGAAAACATTGACGATGACCCAGCACCCGGCGACATCAGGATAACATGGCTCCCTGGGGACGACATGGGTCTTGGGGTTCCCAATGCCAGGCATCCCGGTATCTCGACATGCCAGGAACCGTCGGTGGTCCTTCTTCCTGACGGAAGGTTGTTCACCGTGATGAGGACAATGACCGGATATGTGTATTATTCTGTTTCCGATGACGACGGGCTGACATGGAGAACACCCGAAAAGCTTGGGTACCGCGACGGCGGGGAGGGAATAATGCATCCGCTGTCGCCCTGTCCGGTATACCGGATGGACAATGGACTGTATTTCATTTTATACCACAACAACCCCGGCATACATGGTCGGTTTTCGCAATTCAAGGACAGCTGGGAAATGAATGAAGCCAATTTCCTCCGGAATCCGACATATATAAGCATCGGGGAATACAAGGAGGACGCCCTGCAGCCCATATGGTTTGGCAGGCCATACAAACTTTTTGATACTGATGGGATAGCGGTAGGGCCAAAGCAAACGTCGGAGATAGCCACATACACAAGTTATCTGGAATGGAAAGGCAAGAGGATATTATGGTATCCCGACAGGAAATTCTATCTTCTCGGAAAGTATCTGACCGATGGCCTTTTGGAGGAAATCCGCGGATACGATGCCGCAATGGGAAATGATGCGCAGGCGGATTCCTGACCCAAAATTCAGGTTCAAGGAGGCATGATGAAAAAAGATTTTAAAATAGTCGGTTTTGACGCCGATGACACGCTGTGGGTGAATGAGCCTTACTACCAGGAAATAGAAGGTGAATTCATAAGGCTGATTTCAGTTTTCGCTGACCCGGAGGATATTGCAAGGGACCTGCATGAAAGGGAAATCGACAACCTGGGAATATACGGATACGGCGCAAAGGGGTTCATGCTGTCAATGATAGAGACGGCTGTAAATATCAGCAACGGGAAAGTCGGCGGAACGCATATCGCCGGAATCATCGCAATGGGAAGGGATTTAATAAATAAACCGATAACATTGATAGAAGGAGTGGAATCCGTGCTTCGCAGCCTGTATGATGCTGGCATCAAGCTGATTGTCGCAACGAAGGGCGATTTGCTCGACCAGGAAAGAAAGCTCGCGAAATCAGGTCTTTCAAAATACTTCGACCATATTGAAATAATGAGCTACAAGACGGATTCGGAATACCAAAAAATGCTGGGAACCCTCGGGATTGAGCCGGATGATTTCCTGATGGTGGGCAATTCGATGAAGTCCGATATAATTCCGGTGCTGGATATCGGCGGATATGCCGTGTATGTGCCTTATCACACGACCTGGGCGCACGAACTTGTCGAAAATACCGGCAACCTTGGGAATTTTCATGAAATAAGAGAGATGAAGGAGCTTCGCGATGTGCTTGGGCTATAGCATCGGATGCCGCTGCAGGCTTGCCCGGGCGCGGTTTTCTAAAAGCGGCGGCTCGTGTCAAGGGGATGCCGTGAGGAACGTTAATCGACAGGAGGCGGAATGAGAAAAATAGTCGCCATTAGCGGGGGAGAGTTTAAAAATGGCAGCGGGCAGGGGGGAACCCTGACAATCGACCGCGAGATAGTCGGTTTGTGTAAAAAGGAGAAACCCGGGCTTCTTTTCATCCCCACGGCCAGCAGGGATTCAATTGAATATTGCAACGGCATAGGCGCATATTTTTCAGAGGAATTCAACTGCAATGTCAGTTATCTTAAATTGTATGACAACCCGGGAATTGAGGAAATCAAAAAAAAGGTTCTTTCGGCGGATATCATCTACACAGGTGGAGGAAATACTTACAGAATGATGAAGGTCTGGAGGAGACTCGGGGTTGACTCGCTGCTTTTTGAAGCCTGGCAAAAAGGCGCCGTAATGTCAGGAATGAGCGCCGGGGCGATATGCTGGTTCAGGTTCGGGGCGTCCGATTCCTGGAAATTCACTAATCCGGATGCCGGCATGATCAAAGTCAGGGGGCTTGGCATGGTCCGCATGGGAATCTGCCCCCACTATGACATGGAACCTGAGAGAAAAGAATATCTGAGGCGGTTGATCCAAAATTCCCCCGGCGTCGTTCTTGCGCTTGACGACTGCTGTGCGATAGAAATTATTGATGATAACTACAGGATAATCAGTTCGGATGACAATGCCAACGCCTACCTGGTTTATTGGAGCAAGGGCAGATATACCGAGGAACTTTTGAATAAAGAATCAGGATACGGAAAAATCGATGGGCTGTACGGAAGAAAATCAAACAATTGCCTTGGGCAACTGTTTGAAAAGCATGCAGGCATGGGGCGGGATGATTGAAAATGTCCCGGCTGCCACTTGGTGCTATAATAGATGCATCTGATGTCGTAAGGGGGATTTACGATGGGGTTTTGGGAAAATTCGAAGGATGCAGTTTGGAAGCAGCTGGCGGATGAGCTGGGAGCCGTTTTTATCATGGGTTCTTTCACGGGATCCTCCAGGATTGAAAAACCGCACAGGAACTGGAAGATCGTGCTCGACACATATACGGTCAGCACGGGCAAGAGCACCGTCACCTATACCCGGATGAGGGTTCCGTATGTACGCTCCAATGATGTTCTTTTCAAGCTGTCAAGGAAGAATATATTCTCCGGGCTGGGAAATCTCTTTGGCATGCCGGTCGTCGGTACGTATGATTATGATTTCGACGATGAGTTTGTCATAAAGGGCAATGATGAGCCTGTTCTCAGGGAAATTTTCGCAAACGACAAGATCAAGGACATGATCAGAAAACAAAAGAGGCTTGCGCTGGGCATTAGAAATTACAGGGGCAAGGCGAATTCAGATGAAAGCGAGTTATATTTTCAGACCGGGGGCGTCGTCAAAGATCCTGAAAAGCTGAAGAATTTGTTTGGCTTGTTTTCGCTTTTTCTTGATGAGCTTGCAAAAAACGGCGTGGCATCTGACAGGATGCCCTCAACCGTTCTATACAAAGAGAAGGGATAATGAAATGAAAAAAATACTTTTTTCCATATTGATCATTTTGCTTTTATGCCTGATGCTTCCCGCGGCTGCGCTTGCCGATGCCGGGCCGAAGCCGTCGATAACGGTAAAGGCGGTGAACATGCCCGATGCGCTCAGCTATATGGACATCCTGGTCACCGAAAAAAGCGAGCGGGACGACAGCCGGTATTTTGACGAGCAGGAATACAACCAAAACCTGATACAGAGGCTTAAGGCATATTCCGGGGACGGCTGGTACACAACGATGACTTACGAGGACAGTCTGATTTTCGGCGGCATACACTGCAATGTGAAGGATGGAGCCTGTACCATGAGATACAGCTACAGGCCCCCGGACCGATACAGGATAATCGTTGTGACGGAGGACGGCGGCACGGTCGTGTCAAATATAATTGAGAGAAAGAATTTCGACAGTACGGTTTATTTTGATTATGCCACGGGAGAGGCCCGTGAAAAGGCGGTCCTGCCATCGCTTGCCATTCAGTTCATCACGACTTGCCTGCTGACATTGCTTGTCGAGGGCCTGGTGCTGCTGCTGTTTAGGTTTACACTTAAGAAAAGCCTGGTCCCGTTCCTTGTGATAAATATCGTCACACAGCTTCTTCTGTTCGCGGCGGTCATGGCGGGAATGATGATGATGGGGGCGTTCGGGGCACTCATATTCTATGTTCTCGCGGAATTTGCAATCTTTATATTGGAATGCGTGCTTTTCGCAGCTATTTTGAAAGAGCACACAGTGGGAAGAAGGATAGCCTTCGCGGCAGCTGCCAATGTACTGAGTTTTGTCGCAGGATTGATTATGATTTTGATATTCTAAAAATCATTGGTATAATTCATATGAATTTTATTTGGAGGGGAAAATGCTATCGGAATTAACAAAGAGACAGCAATTCAGGGCGATGAGAGCCGGCAGCTGGGACCGCAGGGGAGGGAATGACGACTGGCGCTCGATAAAGCCCGGGGAAACCCTGGTCATGGGCGACCTCGAAGGACCGGGAAAGATTGTCCACTGGTGGTGCACCGTAGCCGGGGAGGCGGTTGAAATGTACAACCGCATGCTTGTACTCAGATTCTACTGGGACGACGAGGCAAATCCCAGCGTCGAGGCGCCGCTTGGCGATTTCTTCGGTTCGGGGCACGGAATGGAGGAGGAGTGCCTGTCGCTGCCCATAACTTCCGTGCATAACGGGACGGGGAGGAACTGCTGGTTCGGGATGCCTTTCAATAAACGGGCGAGGCTTACCATCACCAATGAAGCCGATAAGGAAATCAGGGCGTTCTACTGGAACATCGACTGGCAGAAGCACGAAGCCCCGGACGATGGCATTTTGTACTTCCATGCGCAATACAGGCAGGAATATCCTGCAGTTCCCGGAAAAGACTACAACATCCTTGAAGCAGAGGGAGCCGGGCATTATACGGGAACGGTTCTTAATATAGAAAAAGCATTGAGGCCGGGCTGGTATGGCGAAGGCGACGAAAAGATATACATTGACGGCGAGACGGAACCTTCGATCTGGGGAACCGGGACTGAGGACTATTTCCTTACGGCATGGTGTCCGTCGGTTCATCATTCGGCTTTTGCAGGATGCAGCATATGGCAGAACTGCAATCATCCCGGCGACAAGATGACCGGATACAGATTCCACATACTGGACCCTATACCGTTCACCAGCAGGATCAGGGTTGACATCGAGCATGCATGGACAGTTGAAAACAAGGAATTCGCGGATTACTATTCTTCTGTCGCATATTGGTATCAGAATGAACCGCACAAGCCGTTTCGAGCTTTTCCGGACCGGGACGCAAGGAGGGCAAGGTGGCCTGAGAAAATCACCTATGATGAATATTGGAAGAAGGGCGACCCGGAAAAAGGGTTCTGAGAATGCGCCGGTTCCCAAAGCGCCCTGAATCCGAAAAACAAATTATGAAAGGTGAAATACAAAGGTGATTCATGAAAAGCATAAAACCCGGACGCGGACCGTCCGGAATGGCACTGGCCGGGTCGCTGGCGGCGGTTATATTCGGTTTGTTCTGGACGGGCGCAGCCGTCATGATGACGAAAGGCTCCCCTTTTGGGGTGGTTGGTTCGATATTCCCCCTGTTTGGAGTAATATTCATCATAATCGGCGTAGTGCAGGCTGTCTACCACTATAAAAACGCACGCGGGAAGGACCGGTTTTCCCTCCTGGACATTACCGATGACGGCGAGGAGGGCGACCCGTCCGACAGATGGATAAAAAATGACATGGTTGCAGATACAGAAGACGGTGAAAAAACCGGCGGGCCTGAAAGATTCAGGTTTTGCCCATACTGCGGATCTGATCTGGAAGACAGGTTCACTTATTGCCCGGGATGCGGAAAAAGGCTTGATGCGTAGGAGAATGAAATGCTTATCGACCTTAGTATAGAAATATCCATGGGAACCATTGAAGCGGCCGCCGGCAGGGAAAAAATGGTTGCATTCGGCCACATCGGAACTCACTTCGATGTAATGGACAAGCGGTTTCCCCTTGAATTCACAAGAAGGAACGGAATTGTCTTTGACGCCGGCAAAGCTGACGGCATGGAATTGGAAATTGGCGATATAGACGCCGGTTTGATAAGGAGGGGCGACTTTGTGGCCATCCGCACCGGATTCATCGAGAGAACTGCATATGGAACCGAGGAATATTTCAAAAATCATCCGCAGGTCTCAAGGGGACTTATGGACGTCCTGCTTGACAAGGAAATATCAATCATCGGATTGGATTTCACAGGACTCAGAAGAGGAGCCGGACATACAGCCGCCGATGCATACTGCGCGGACAGGGGAGTATTTGTTGTCGAGAATTTAACCAATCTTCATAGGATCCTTGCCGGAAAAGAGGTTGCGCGCTTTACGGCGCATACATATCCGGTTAATTACATCGGAATGTCCGGCCTCCCTTGCAGGGTTGTCGCCGAAATATAATGCGGCTTCATGAAAAAATCTCTTTGGGTGAAAAGGCGGGAACCAGATTGAACAATACCAGGCTTATATTGATTGAAGGACTCCCGGGTTCGGGAAAAACAACCGCTGCAAGGATTACAGGGGAAATACTTGAATCATGTAATATAGAGAATAAAGTATTCTTTGAGGGCGAACCTGATCATCCGGCTGATTATGAGGCGGCGGCATTTTTCACCACATCCGGGTTTTTGAAAATTACAGGCGGCAGCGCTGACTCGATGGGAATAACGGGGGAAGCCATATCAAAGGTACCTGGAGGCATCATTGTCCATTATGGGAAATTATTGAAAAACGACGGTCTTTCAAAGAATCTGATTGAGAGGTTCATTGAAAATGATGTCTATAACCTTCCCCTTGACCGGCATATGGAGATAGTCATGGACAGATGGAGCGGATTTGTCAAAAAAGCGATGGCAGGCAATGATGTCCATGTGTTCGAATGCTGCTTCATACAGAACCCGGTGACTGTAGCTTTCGTGAGGGACGGCCATCCCGCGGAGACTGCCATAAAATATGTCCTGGGGCTGGAAAAGATAATCCGCGATCTGAATCCTTTGCTGATATATCTGGATCCGGGAGATGACAGCAGGGTTTTTCTGAAAGCGGTGGAGTCAAGATCCGGTGAATGGCTTAATTTTTTCATAAACTATTACACCGGCCAGGGATATGGCAGGCGGTCGGGACTGTCGGGAATCGACGGTGCTGCAAAGGTTCTGGAAGAACGCAGGAAAATCGAGCTCGATATAATAAAAAGACTGGGAATTGTGAAAACAATCATAGGGAATGCGCAATTTGATGTTTCCCGGCTTCAAAAAGAACTGAAAAAGACACTGAAGACAGGAGGAATCATATAATGTTCCGTGAAATGAGGAGATCCGACCGGAAAATTGACGATGAACCGGCGGTCAGGATCCTTGAAGATGGAGTTTACGGGGTGCTATCGACAATCGGGAGCGATGGCTGCCCATACGGCGTGCCGGTGGGCTATGTATATATAAAAAACAGAATATATATCCATTGTGCCAGGACAGGCCATAAACTGGATAACATCAGGTTCAATGACAAGGTTTCATTCTGTGTCGTGGCGGAGGCGGAATCAATCCCCGGGGATTTCAGCATGAGATACAGCAGTGTGATTGTATTTGGCAAGGCGAGCGAATTGACAGGCGACGTTAAAAAAGAGGTCCTTATGATGCTGATCGGTAAATATTCCGCGGGACACGAGGAGGCGGGGAAACAATATGTCGAGAGGGAAGCGGATGATACGGCGGTCATCATGATAGAGCCCCTGCATATAACTGGAAAAGCAAGGACATGACGCCGGGGCATAGTCAAAAACGGTTCGACAACCAGTCCACGGCTTTTATAGGGAATGCATGAATCAGAGAATAGTGTAATATGACTTTGGAGGGAACATGAGCGGAAAAGGAAGGTTCATTGTGGAGGAAGATGCTCCTGGAAAGGGATGCCTTTTGTATATTCCCGATGAATATAAAGAAGAGGAAAAACATCCCCTGCTGTTGTTTTTGCATGGCGCGGGCGAAAGAGGCCCGGACACGGAAGCTGTGAAAAAGCACGGGCCGCCGAAGCTTATTGAGGCCGGAAGTGATTTTCCATTTATCATGGCTGCTCCCCAGTGCCCCGCAGGTTCCTGGTGGTCGTCCGAATTGCACAGGCTGCATGGGCTTTTGGAAAGTCTGAAGGCAAGGTATAATGTCGATGAGGACAGGATATATCTTACCGGACTCAGCATGGGAGGATACGGAACATGGGATATGGCGATGGAATATCCGGGGACATTCGCCGCCCTGGCTCCGATATGCGGAGGATCACGCGACAAGGAAGGCTTTAAAAAGATAGCCCGCATACCGGTCTGGGTTTTTCATGGCGAGGAAGACAGGGTGGTTCCTTTTGAATTATCGCGGGAAGCGGTTGAGATCTTAACGGACCTTGGTGCCGATGTCAGGTTTACCGCTTATCCGGGCGTGGGCCATGACTCATATACGCGGACATACGAAAATCCGGAGCTTTATGAATGGATGCTCCGGCAAAAAAGAAAAACCGCCGTGGATATATAAACAAATTTTCCGGCATGGCGTATGCCTTTGTGAAATGCGAATGCCGCATGAGAAAGTGTTGCATTGAGCGGACGGGAATGGATTTTCAATGGAACCGACGCCGATTTATGAAATAAAAGGCGTCGATGACAAGTCGGTTTGGAAAAGGAGGCAGGCATGCCGGGATTCAATGAGGTGTTCGGGGCCGTGACTGCGGCGGCGGTTTATTTCTGTGCGGCGATGGTTTTCGCTTTCAAGCTGGCACGCATGCCGCGGGCTGTTTTTTGGGCGGGATTGGCTGAATTCATGATGATCATTCCGCTGGGATACCTGTTCATATCGGGATTTGAGAATGACAGGCCTTTTGCATATTTCCTTCAGACAGGCCTGATGATATCGTGGCTTTGCATGATGCTGATGGCGGATTATATCCGGCAGACGGATTTCAGGAAAACCAAATGGAAGGTAATTTCATTCACTGTCTGGTTTTTTGCCGCTACGGCAGGTATGCTGGGAATCGCGGCAAGGGCGGGCGGGGCATGGCTTGCGGCTGCCATCGTTATGTTTGCCGCGATGGTTGTGCTGACCTTTACGCAAAATTCCACGATGCGCAGGCAATGATCCTAGGAATGCGGTGAAGAAGCCGGAACATACGGAGCGGGAATAAATAAACGGCGGGACATATGATATACGACATTGCAATATTGGGAGCCGGCCCTGCCGGCGCGACGCTGGCCAGACTGATTCATAACGGCTGGAGGGTAATTGTCATCGACCAGAGAAACCTTGGAGAGACCGCGGGGTTCATAAAGGAAAAGTGCTGCGGCGGCCTGCTTGCGCCCGATGCCCAGAAAGTTCTTGCGGAACAGGGACTCGGCGTACCCGGGGAAATAATGTCAGGTCCGCAGACTTTCAGTGTTAAGTCAGTCGACCTCGACAATGGCATCACAAGATATTATCAAAGGCATTATCTGAATATCGACAGGGAGAAGTTCGACCGGTGGCTTGTTTCGCTTGTCCCCGGGGCGGTTGAAAAAAGATTCGGCTGCATTTTCAAGGATTTCGAGGATTGCGGCGATCATTTTGATATTCATGTTCACAACGGGTTGAACGAAGGGATAATAAAGGCCAGGGTTCTTGTCGGGGCTGACGGGGCCGGCTCAAGGATCAGGCGCAAATATTTCCCATGGCGCGAAGGGACGGAATATATATCAATTCAGGAATCATATGAAACAAATGATGTCCTGCCGCACTATGTATCGGTTTTTGACAAAAGTACGACGGATTTCTATTCGTGGATCATACAAAAGAACAATCATCTGCTCCTGGGATCTGCGATTCCCGGGAATGAGGATGCCGTGGCGAAATTCTCCTCATTAAGGTTGAGGATGAGGGAACTTGGATACATATCCGGGGATCCGGTGAAAAGAACGGGGACCTTCGTCATCAGGCCGCGCAGCGGGAAGGATATTTTTACCGGCAGCGAAAGGATTGCGCTGGCCGGGGAGGCCGCGGGCTTCATAAGCCCCAGTTCAGCCGAGGGAATAAGCTATGCATTGCGAAGCGGGGCCATGCTCGCCGAATGCATCAATAAGTTTGGAACGGGATTTTCAAAACATTATAAAAAGAGGACGGGCGTGCTCAGGGTAAATCTTGCGGGAAAGAATATTAAAGCCATGGCCATGTACGGCAGGCTTGCCAGGAAGCTGATCATGAAAAGCGGCATCTTAAGCATGAATGTAAACCCGCGGCGATTGCATGAATAAAAAAGTGATACAATATTCATGACGCTCATATTCAGACAGAAATAATCAATAAACCGAAGGACGGGATTTTTGAATGTCATATTCATTGAAGATGGTTTCGCGAAAGGCAGGGCTGCCGCCGGGAACACTGATACACATAGGTGAATCAGGGAAAGACGAAGTCGTAATCTCAAGGACAACCTACGACAGGGAGGCGATCGAGGAGGCTTCCTATGACAGCATCGATGAATGCCTTGGGGACATACAGCCGGACAGAAGGAACTGGATAAATGTCGACGGTCTCCACAAACCTGAGATCATTGAGAAAATAGGCGTTGCTTTCGACATAG
>JAFGQE010000075.1 GCA_016935835.1 Clostridia bacterium
CGCGGAGGGATGGTTCTTCGGCAGGAAAACCGGTGTCGTGGACAGGCTTATTCTCGCAACCGCCGGAATCTCGATAGTTATGGGCCGTCTGCCGGTATTTTTGGCAATGACAGCATTGCTTATATTAGTCTCTATTTATAAATATTATAGAAATAAAAAGGCGGAGGAAGTTGGCAATGAAAAAAATTAAGACTGTCATATGTGTTCTGATGGCGTTATCGATGATTCTTATATCAGGCTGCGGCTCGGTGGAAAATCAAAAGGAAGAACCGGGGGAGATTCTTGATTCGTCCCCGGTGACATCCTCCTTGATACAGGGATTTCCGAGCGGCCTTTGGTTTGTACTCAGCACCGCTATAGCGGAAAGCCTTGCAAAGACTTATGAAGGTTCATTCCTGGACATAACGCCGGGGGACTCGACGACCAATCTCTTCAGGCTGGAGGAACATTCGGTGGATTTTGCGCTTACACATTCAAGCATTGCATACGGTGCTGTCAACGGTAACGGGCAGTTTGACAGCAAATTAAAAAACCTTACATCCATAGCTGTTTTCTACCCCTCTGCAGCTCAGCTGATTGTAAAAAAAGACACGGGAGCGTCGTCATTCGCTGATTTCATTGAAAACAAGATTGCGATGGACATATCGATAGGAAACCAGACAAGCGTAGCAAACATCGCATTCTGCGAGATGCTGTCGGAATATGGGCTGGAAATCAAGGACCTTGAGGACTGGGGATGCAAAATATACCTGAAAAATATGTCGGACAGCGAGGAAATGTTCGCGGATGGCATTATTGACGGAATGTTTGTGCTTGCAGGAGCCCCGACCAATGCGGTTGTCCAGATGGATACAAATGACGAAATGGTTATGCTCGGGCTGGATGAAAAGCTGGTGCAAAGCATGGTTGAAAAGCATGGGTATGATAAATTTACAATTCCGGACGGAACATATTCATTCATTGCACGCGACTCCCTTACATTCACGACGTACAGCATGCTTGCCGCATCTTCGCAGGTGTCTGAGGCGACAGCTTATAAAATGGCAAGGTCGATTTATGAAAACATCGGATATATAAGCGGTGTGCATGCAACCTTGAAGGATCTTTCCCCTGAAATCCTGGTTAAGACGGCGGGAATGCCGCTGCATCCGGGGGCTGCAATGTTTTATCGGGAAATGGGTCTGATCGATTAGGCTTTGCATTTAAACGAATTTCATTAATTGGATGCCGGCATCTCTCCAACGCCGGGAAGGAGGTATTTCAAATGAAAAAAAAGATAAACGATGACACCATGATGCGTATGCTTGCCGACCAGCAGGACGAGATTACCGCGCACCATTTGTACAACAGGATAGCGGGGATAGTGAAGGATGACAAAAATAAATCAATCATCAGGAGAATCGCCGGGGATGAACTCAAGCATTACAACCGGCTCAGGATTCTGACCAAGAAAGAAATAAAACCGCAGAAAGCGAAGATTTCGATGTTCTTTTGGATGGCGCGCATCCTTGGCCTTACATTCGTCATAAAGCTGCTTGAAAAAGGAGAGGGAAAAGCTGTAAAGGCATATTCAATGGATTCGGGGGAATTCAAGGATATGCTTGAAATCATAGAGGATGAGGAACGCCACGAGGCCGAGCTCATCGGAATGATCGATGAGGAAAGGCTTAATTACATGGGTTCGGTTGTACTTGGACTCAACGACGCACTGGTAGAGCTGACCGGAGCCCTGGCGGGATTTACATTCGCTTTCCAGAACACCAGGCTCATCGCGCTCACCGGACTGATAACTGGCATCAGCGCATCGCTTTCGATGGCCGCAAGCGAATACCTTTCGACAAAGCAGGAGGGCGGGACAAATGCCCTCAAGGCATCCGTTTATACAGGGATGGCATATGTACTGACGGTAATATTGCTGATAATACCCTTTCTATTGATTTCAAACCCCTTCATAAGCCTGGCGGCGACACTGATAATGGCAGTGCTCATCATATTCTTTTTCAACTACTACATTTCCGTGGCAAAGGATCATGATTTCAAGAAGAGGTTCCTTGAGATGGCGGGAATATCGCTGGGGGTTGCGGGTGTTTCATTCCTGATCGGGGTTCTTATCAAGCAGTTCATAGGTATCGACATCTGACGAAAGGCTGAAACCGGTAATTTTTATAAGTATTTTACCCGGCGGCATTTACACTGCCGGGTTAAATTGATATACTTCGGGATAAGTTTGCATATAAAAATGCCGAACATAATAAAAGCAACGGAGGTTAGACATGAAAAGAAAATTGTTCGCAATTGCAGCTGTTGTGTTGCTTTGCCTTGCTTTCCAGGCCGTGGCCATGGCCCAGCTGTCAGGCGGCTCAACGCCGGGTGCTGCTCCGACGGTTTATACGGGAGCTACCCACATCTATTACAACGGGACAGTAACATATTTTAAGTTTGTGGCCCCGGACACCGGCAAATACGCCATGTACAGCTCAAGCATATCCGCGGATTCCTACGGATATCTGTATGACTCCATGGGATTTCAGATTACCTTTGACGATGACGCAGGGGAAGGTCTGAACTTCCGGATTGAGAATAACCTGATTTCCGGGTCGACATATTACATAGGCGTCAGGAATTATTCCGGAACAAACACCAACACTTGCTATCTCAACATAGAAGAAATTCCTAACAATACGCTGGGGATATCCCTGGAGGCGTCTGGGTTGTCGATTCTTTACGGGGATGACGACGTCATATATATTATTGGAACCACAACCGACGCCGACTGGAACAACGTGACAGTATCGGCCTCAATAAACGGAATAACCGACAGCGCCGCGGTTGCCGGCGGGAACGGGATGTTTATATTGAACTGGGACATAGACGTCCTTGATATTGCAGATGGAGCCTATTCGTCGATAACAGTATCCGCTTATGATGGAATTGATACATCAACCGCAGTTTACACGGGAACCCTCACGGTGGACAGGACATATCCTGTTATAACCGCCGGTAACATAAGTATAAGCGGCGCATCCGGAACAGGCGGGACGTTCAGGAGCGGGGACACGGTTGCAGCCATATGGGACAATACGTCTTCCGGCGACAATAATCCGGATATTAGTGCTGCGACGGTGGATTTTTCGGCTTTCGGGGGAGAAGCGGCAACGGCGATGTCAAATGCATCCGGTATATGGACCGCGGCGCATACGATTGCAAACGGGTCGATTGATGGAACAAATCTGAACATAACGGTCACGGCCTCAGACAATGCCGGGAATGAAACAATAACAGCTGACACGGCAAATTCCGCGGCTGACAACCAGCCGCCTGTGATTGACGCCGGGTCGGCAAGCATAAGCGGAGCAAGCGGCAATGACGGGATCTTTATACTAGGCGATACACTCATCGCATCGTGGGACAACTCATCACCCGGTGCCGGAAATGAGGACATTGAATGGGTTGAATTCGATTTCAGCGCCCTCGGTGGAAGCCCGGGGACACCCGCGGTCGAAAGCGGGGGGGTCTGGACTGCTTCAATTGATGTAACACCGGGGACTGCCAACGGACAGGGTATCGGCATTGCAGTTACTGCCGGCGATGATGCGGGCAATACTGCGACAACCGCTGTCCTGAACACGGCGGATGTTGATTCGATGGTTCCCACTGTATCCCTGGCTGACAATGAGCCGGATAACATCATCAGGCAAAACGACAGGATTGTGATTACCGCGGTTTTCAGCGAGCCCATGGAAGAAGCCCCCAAAGTCAGCATAACTTCAACGGAAGGAATAAATGCTTTCGTTATGACCGGGATGGGCGGAGGAACCGAATGGATTTTCAGATGGATTGTTCCGGTCCTGAACGGCTATGTGGAAGCGACGGTATCGGGCAACGATGCCGCTGGAAATCCATATATGGGCTCGGAATCCCTGGGATACTTTGCAGACAGCACTCCGCCAATTGTAAAAGGAGCGGAAGACGGAGGGGTCTATGCGTCCGAGGTATCCCCGTCATTCAATGAGGGCGCTGCATTTTTGAATGACAGGCCATTTGAGAGCGGTGATGTGATAACCGAACCCGGGGACTATATCCTGAGGGTTCGCGACACGGCCGGAAACATTGCCATTGTAAACTTCTCGATAGCAAGGCAGGTTGTATCGGTGGGCACGGGAGGCATCAACAGGGAAATCGCAGATGTTTCGATAGAGGAAAGCCTGAAGGGCAGGGAGCTTGTCGCCCATATTGATGACAGCGGAATCTACGGCGACCCCGTGTATTTCAGCCATGACGGCGAGCTTTTGATAGATATCCGGGAATACCACGGATACTCATTCCTGAATGGCTTGTTCGCGGAAATGAGTCTGCGCATGCTGGAGGAACTAAGGGAAAGGACGGTCGTCATCAAGCTTATAACGGAGAAAGCGTCATACTATGTACCGGCGGGCGCAATTGATACGAAAGGCATATCCGCAAGGATGGGCGTTGAATCCTCCGGCATTATGGTCAGGATAGGAATCAGGGACACCCATTGGTCAAGGATTGCAATGGCTGACGCGACCGCCGGCAGGGAAGGGTATGTCATCGTAAACGATCCGATTGATTTTGAGGTTTCATTCAGGTATATGAAAAAGACAATTGTCGTCGGCAGCTTCATTGAACATACAACCAAGATAATTCAGCTGCCCGGATCGGAGGATGGATATATCTTCACCAGTGCGGCAGTGCTTGAGCCGGATGGCGGACTTAATTTTGCGCCGACGGTCATTATAAGCGACGACAGGGGCTGCAGGGCTGTCATAGAGAATTTTACCAACAGTTCATATTTTATTATAAGACTGGGATCTTTCTGATCCAGGGTAACTATGCTTTAAATGAGGATGTCCGTGGCTTTCGCGGACGTCCTTCTTTCATGTTCCGAATGCCCTGCCGACATTAGGATTGAATCAAGTCATTTGCATTCACCGCATTTGGCGCCCAGGGGCTTTTGCCTATAAAATGTGATATAATTTTATATGATTCTAATCAAGGGAGGCCATTTGTAATATTATGTATATTGGCATAGACAAAGGAAGAATGATACGGCTTGAGCCAAAAATGGCCAACAGGCACGGGCTTGTAACCGGAGCGACGGGGACAGGGAAAACCGTAACGTTGCAGGTTCTTGCCGAAAATTTCAGCGACATGGGGGTGCCTGTTTTCCTTCAGGATATCAAAGGCGACCTTACCGGGGTTATAGAACCGGGAAGCGAGAGCAGGAAGTTCAGGGAGCGCCTTGATTTGATAGGCCTTGAAAAAGCGGAATTCAGAACTTTCCCGACGACTTTCTGGGATATTTTCGGCGAGGACGGCCATCCGATACGAACCACGGTTTCCGAGATGGGTCCGCTTATGCTTTCCCGGCTGCTCGACCTGAATGACACTCAGACCGCCGTTATGTTCACAGTATTCAAATTCGCCGATGAAAATGGCCTTCTGTTGCTGGATTTCAAGGATTTACTAAGCATAATAGACCATATAGTCATAAACAGCAAAAGCTTTACAGATGAATACAGGACGATCAGCATAGCATCGGTGGGGGCGATAAAAAGAAAACTGGTCATATTGGAGACAGAGGGAATCGAGCATTTCTTCGGTGAACCCGCCTTCGACATCAGGGACCTCATGGTAGTCGACAACATGGGCAGGGGAATGATCAATATCCTGGAATCATCACGTCTTTATACAAACCCGAGCCTGTATTCAACATTCCTTTTGTGGCTCTTGTCGGAGCTTTTCGAGGAACTGGATGAAGTCGGGGATCCGGAAAAACCAAGGCTTGTTTTCTTTTTTGACGAGGCGCATCTTATATTCAAGGGCATGCCCAGGTTCCTGCTTGAAAAATTCGAGCAAGTAGTGAAGCTGATAAGGTCCAAGGGAGTCGGGGTGTATTTCATAACGCAGAATCCTTTGGATATCCCCGAATCCGTGCTTGGACAGCTTGGAAACCGGATACAGCACGCCCTCAGGGCATACACTCCGCTGGACCAAAGGGCCGTTAAGGTCGCGGCGGATACATTCAGGCAGAATCCCGGATTTGATACTGCGAAAGCCATAACGCAGCTTGGCGTAGGAGAGGCGCTCATATCATTCCTTGACGAGAAGGGCATACCCGGCGTAGTCGAAAGGGCATATGTAATGCCCCCAAAAAGCAAGATCGGTCCCGCGGCCGACCAGGAGGCATTGAAAAGATATATCGGGGTTTCGTATATCGGCGGGAAGTACGCCAGAAGTTTTGACAGGCATTCAGCGTACGAAATGCTGAAGGAAAAAGCGGACAGGGCCAATGCCGTTAAAAAGGCAGAATCAACCGGCGGCGGGACCGCGGGAGGAACGAAAAAAGAAAAGGGATTGCTTGAAACAATGCTTTCCGGAAGCACATCAGGCAAGCGAAGGTCGGATTCCGCTTTGGACAGAATGGTCAAGTCCGCCGCCTCATCAATCGGCACCCAGGTCGGCAGGTCCCTGATACGCGGGATACTGGGTTCGATTTCGAAATAACAAAAGCCATGTGAACCCGGATAATGACGAAATTCATCAGGCGAGTGCAAATGAACCGCATGACTTTGCATACGTATGTCTGAGCACGGTTCACCTTGAAGGGTGATGCCGTTCAATTCAATTCGCATTATCGGGTTATTCGTGCTTTTTAAAAAACAAAACATGCGATATCTATGATAAAATCCGGCTACATACGGCAAGGCGGTTCATATATGAGTGAAAAAGTAAATAAAATGGGATACTTCAGGAAAACGCAATTGCATTACCTGCATGGAGGGAATCTTTTTGTACTGGCGAGGCTTCTGATCGATAACAAGTTCGTAATAAATGTCAGGCAGGTTCCAAAGGTGATTATACTGATATTTTCGAATCTGCTGAACATACCGTTCATATTGCTGCAAAAATTATTCTTCCGCAAAAAGATAATCGAGACAAGGATTGAAAAGGATCCCATCTTCATCATCGGCCACTGGAGGAGCGGGACAACATTCCTCGCCAATCTGATAACAAGGGACAGTCAATTCGGGTATTTCAACATACTGCAGACTTATCACCCGTCGACATATATATTTCTAAAGCCCTTCATGCATTTCTTTGGGAAAAAGGTCATTCCCAAGCAAAGGCCGATGGACAATATCAAAGTTGCGCTTGATCTTCCGCAGGAGGAGGATTATGCGGTCGCCAACAGATCCCTGTACTCAATGGTCCATTTCATTGCATTTCCCAGGAATTTCAATAAGTACTATTATAAATTCGGGTTGTTTCAAGGGATAAACAAGAGGCAGATGAAAAGCTGGGAACGCATATACCGTAGCGAGCTAAAAAAAGCCACATACTCGGCAGGAGGCAGACGGCTGGTGATCAAGACGCCGATTAACACAGGCAGGATTAAAAAACTGATTGAGATGTTCCCTGACGCCAGGTTCATCCACATAGCCAGAAACCCTTGCAAGGTCTGCCTTTCTACGCAAAAACTGTATAAAAATTTCTTTCCGTTGTATGATCTGCAGTACATGGCGACGGATGAAGAGCTTGAGAAAACCCAGCTTGATGTGTATGAGGCCCTGTACAGGAAGTTTTTTGAAGAAAAGCATCTGATTCTGCAAAGGAATCTCGTTGAAATAAAATATGAGGATTTCATAACCGACCCATTGAAAGGCCTTGAGAACATATACAAATCGCTCGACCTGGATGGATTTGAAAAATCAAAGAAAGATTTCGAGTCATATATCGAGAGCGAGAAGTCGTACAAACCCAATAAATATAAACCTGATCCCAGGAAATTGAAGAATATAAGGGACAGGCTCGGGTTTGCGTTCGCCGAGCTCGGGTACAAAACGGATGACGGGGAATTGAAATAGATGAAGTGTTGAATATTGAAAACATCTTCATCCATGAAACCATATGAATTTCAGGGAACAAAATTTTATGAGCATCCGAGCGCCCCGGATTTACAGTGCAGGCATACCCATTAGAATAAATAGTGGTTTTTTTCGAGTATTTCACAAAAAAACACAAAATATTGTTTCAGCGGACAGATAATTGTGTTTACCTTATGAATAACATTTGATATAATTTAACTTGTGTTTATATAGAGAGGCACATCAAAAATTCAAGGGGGGAAAGTAATGAAAAAATTATTAGCAGTTGTTCTTGCAGTAGTGCTGATTGCGACCCTTTTCGCGGGTTGCCAGACTGGCAAGATCAAACCGGACGTGCTCGAAGTACAGTTGATCCCGTCCAGGGACGCTTCTGTTCTTGACGCACAGAGAAAACCTTTGGAAGATCTGCTTGAAGCGCAGCTCGGAATGGACGTCAATGTGACGGTCGCGACCGACTACAATGCCTTGATCGAGGGAATGGCTTCCGAACAGATTCATGTCGGCCTGCTTGCCACGACTGCATACGTTCTGGCGGCGGACGAGGGATCGGCGGAAGCAATACTGAAGTCATTGCGTTATGATGTCGACGACGAAGGCAAAAGACTTACCGACGCGCCGCTTGTAAGCGGATACAAATCACAGCTTGTCGTGCACAAGGACAGCGGAATTACAAGCGTTGCCGATTTGAAGGGAAAGAAAATAGCGATATCTTCATTCACCTCAACTTCAGGCTTCGTCTGGCCCGCAAACCTGCTTGCCGACAACGGGTTGAATCCGGAAACGGACGTACAGTGGATAAACGCAGGCGGGCATGACAATGCAATCCTTGCGGTCTTCAACGGCGAGGCTGACGCGGCGTTCACATTCAAGGATGCCCGGACACTCTTCGAAGAAGAGGACAACTATGCGGCGATCAAGGATACTGTAAGGTTCATTTCCGACACGTCAGAGATACCCAATGACACGATTTCCGTCATACCCAACCTTGACAACAAGCTCAAGGAAGATGTAAAGAAAGCATTCATAGCGATTGCGGAATCCGAGGAAGGCCTCGCAATCATCAGGGCAATATACTCGCATGAAGGCTATGCCGAGGCAAAGGATTCAGACTACAACGAAGTCAGGACATATCTTGCAAGGCAAAAAGAATGGGGCAGCTTTGAATAAAGCAGGCATTTGATGAATTGATTTATAATATGGCTGTTTTATAATTATTATGAAGCAGCCATATTTATTTTAATTATGAAACAGGAGAGACAAGTGATTAAATTTGTAGATGTCAGCAAGACATACCCCAATGGCGTCAAGGCGCTCAGGAATATAAATCTTGAAATATACGAGGGCGAATTCGTAGCTATAATCGGTTTGTCGGGCGCAGGGAAATCAACTTTGCTAAGGCTGATAAACAAACTCATTGAATCGACCGGCGGCGAGGTGTTTTTTGAAAATGAATCAGTAACTAAAGCCAAGGGCAAGGAGCTTATCAATATACGCCGGCAGATAGGGATGATTTTTCAAGGATTCAATATTGTAAAAAGAATGTCCGTACTTTCCAATGTCCTTTCGGGAAGGGTGGCCTACAACCCGACATGGAAGACAATACTGGGATTGTTTCCGGAGAAAGACAAGCAGATAGCATACAGGGCTTTGCAAAGGGTGGACATACTCGAAAAAGTACACAACAGGGCAAGCGATTTATCCGGGGGCCAGCAACAGAGGGTTGCCATAGCCAGGGCGCTTGCACAGGAACCCAAGCTGATGCTGGCGGATGAACCCGTGGCTTCGCTTGACCCGATAACGACGGTGCAGGTCATGGACTATCTGAAGAAGATCAATGTGGAGGACGGAATAACGACCATCGCCAACCTTCATCACGTGGACCTTGCTCTGAAGTATGCTACAAGGATTGTCGGTGTAAGGGACGGCATAATCGTATATGATGTCGCCAGAAGCGGCCTGAAAAGAGAGCAATTCTTCAAGGATGTCGAAAAAGTATACGGAAGACCTATTCACGACGACGAGCTTCTTGGAGACGAATGATGGAAAAGATCATTGTACCAAAACCAAACCGGGTGAAAAGAAATGCCGTCATCATTTTGGCGGTAGCATTGATCCTTGGAAGCGCCTGGTTCGCCGGATTCAATATCATTGAGGTATTCGCCCGCTTATATAAGGGCGGAAGACTTCTCGGAAGAATGTTCCTTCCACCTGATTTCTCATACATACCAAGGATAATCAAGCCGATGCTGCAGACAATACAGATGGCGCTTGTAGGCACATTCGTAGGAGCCTTGATCGCCCTTCCCACCGCGGTTCTGGCAGCCAACAATTTCATTAAAACAAAATGGCTTCATGTGCCGCTTAGAATAATCCTGAATATATTCAGGACCATTCCGGCCATGGTGCTCGCATCGCTTTTTGTGGCGGTGTTCGGACTCGGGGCTTTTTCAGGTGTAATGGCCTTGGTTATCTTTACATTCGGCCTCATATCCAAGCTTACGTTCGAATCCATCGAGGCAATAGACTACGGTCAGGTCGAGGCGCTGATGTCGCTCGGGGCCAACAAGATGAATGTGCTCAGATACGCTATCATGCCCCAGATAATGCCTCAGTTCATGTCATATACCATATATGGTTTTGAAGTCAATGTCAGGGCGGCGGCGGTGCTCGGATGGGTCGGCGCAGGCGGGATTGGGCAGACGCTCGAATACAACCTGGCATGGCGGCAGTTCGACAAGGTAGGCATGATAGTAATCTTCTCGTTCGTCATAGTCCTGGCGATTGATCTTATCAGCGCAGGCATAAGGAAGAGGTTGGTGTAATGGAAAGAATACTGGTAAAAAAAGAAAAGAATTATCTTAAGATTACACTCCACAC